>CAUJDC010000044.1 GCA_963169815.1 Patescibacteria group bacterium
CCATACTGCCCAGCCTTGGCCACTTTCATAATATCCTCCATCGGCACAGATAAATGCAGAATAGAAAGAATCGCAGTCATCATGAAGAAAACCCCAATCACTCGACTCAGTGGAAATGTAATTTTTTTAGAAAGAAAATACATCATGGCAATCACCAAAAGCATTACTGGGAAAATAAATATTCCCCAACCTAAAATTGGATTAAGAAAATTCAGCCAGGCATCACCAACTATACCGAAACTGTGATTGAGAGCCAAAATTGTAAAAATTCCTAGCCCTAAGAAAAATACTCCATTAATTTCCCTAATTACCGATTTGGGAACATTTAAAGTAATTGGAGCCTTTGCTGATTTTCTGCTGGATTTTGCGGCAGCACGTTTTTTTCTTCGAGCCATGTCTAATTGCTATTTGTTTTATATCGGAAACAATATAAACAATATCTGGCTTAACAGCAAATCTTCTGCTATAGTCAGCCCAAAACTTCTGATTTAAAACCTAATTTAAGAGCATGAAAGTAAGAACACGTTTTGCCCCATCTCCAACCGGATATTTGCATATCGGGAGTCTGCGTACCTGTCTCTACAATTATTTATTTGCCAGACATCATGAAGGAACATTTATTCTACGTGTAGAAGATACCGATCAAACCAGATTTGTCGAAGGTGCCGTAGAAAATCTACTCAAAGTATTGGCTGTTTTCGACATGCTGCCTGACGAAGGACCGGTTTTACCAGCCAATCTACAGAAACCTCTCGATCGCGACTTAACTGATTTAACAGACAAAGGCGATAAAGGTCCTTATGTTCAATCAAAACGCACTGAGCTCTATCAGGAATATGCCAAAAAACTGATTGACACTGGTCATGCTTACTATTGTTTCTGTAGTCCAGAAGATTTAGACAAAATGAGAACTGAGCAGGAATCAGCCAAGCTCGCCCCAATGTATGATCGTCGTTGTCTCAAGCTTAGTCCAGAAGAATCACAAGCCAAATTGGCCGCGGGAGGCTCTTATGTTATTCGTCTAAAAATGCCCCGCGATCGCAAAATCGAATTTGTCGATGCGGTTCGTGGCAAAGTAAGTTTCATGGGCAATCAAATTGATGATCAGGTTTTAATCAAATCAGATGGCTTACCGACTTACCACTTGGCCAATGTAGTCGATGACCATTTCATGGATATCACCCATGTACTTCGTGCTGAAGAATGGCTGGCTTCTACACCAAAACATTTGGTAATGTTTGAAGCCTTTGGTTGGACTGCTCCAGAATACGCGCATCTTCCTCTGATTTTGAATGCCGATAAATCTAAACTTTCCAAACGTCAAAATGACGTTTCAGTGGAATCTTATTTAGACAAAGGATATTCCAAAGAAGCCCTAATTAACTTTGTCGTAATGATGGGGTGGCATCCTGGTAAAGGCAGTGAACAGGAAGTTTTCAATATGGAAAATTTAATCGCTCAATTCTCTCTGGAAGGAGTTCACAAAGCCGGTGCCGTCTTCAATCCTGAAAAATTAGACTGGCTCAATCACACTTGGCAAAAGATTAAGTACTTCCAAAAACTCGACCATGAAGCTCTCAAACTCAATTCCAGCGTCAAAATTGATGTCAGCAAAAACTTCGATCATGCATATCAATTCGAAAATAATGATACCACCAACAAATTCCAAAAAATCCGTGCTGAAATACTGGCCGAATTAAGCGGACTCAACAATCATCCTCAAATGCAGACTGATTCTGAAAAGCTTTTCCGCGCTTTACTAGTTAATGAAGAAAAAATTCTCCAAAATCCAGCCCAAACTTGGGAATTAATCGCCTATTTATTTGAGGATTCAAAACTCAACCCTGCTCTCCTTCAAAATCCTAAAATGGGCGTTGATTCTCATGAAAAAGCCCTGGAATCACTAAAATTTGCCAATGAAATCGTCAATGAATTAACTGAAAATTCCGATTTAAATGAGATTAAAGAAGCTTTTATGGCAAAAATCAAGGCCGCCGGCCGCAAAAATGGGGAAATTCTCTGGCCATTACGCGCAGCACTAACCCGTCAAGAGTTCTCCATAGGAGCCTTTGAATCGCTTTGGGTGCTTGGTAAAGCTGAAAGCGCAAAAAGACTTGCCGAAATCATTAAATAATAGGAAAATTAAACCGTTTATAAGAGCCACAATGAATTTTAGTGAATTAAATCAAATAGTTAGATTCTTAAGGAAGACTTTACCTTGCTCAAGCTGCAAGAACAGCTATCTCAATGATAGTATTGAAGTATTATCTACCTTCGACGACCAGGGGTTATTTAACCTGACTTGCCCTAGCTGCCAAACTCAATTGTTAGTCCACATCACCATCAGCGATGATGAACGCAATTTATCCGAACCAAAAAAGTCCGGCAAACAAAGTATTCGCGCTCATCGTTCTCTCAATGAGAAGGACATTACCGCTCAAATTCATGATGCCCACATCTCTACTGATGATGTCATCAATATGCATACTTTCCTCAATCAATTTGATGGAAACTTTAAAGAATTATTTTCTAAACGGCAGTAATTGTCTCCCATGAAACAAAAACAAAATATCATCGCGCTACTAATGCTGACTTCTATCCTCTTTGGTGGTTGTCAGCTTCTTAAGGATTCAGCCAAAGATCTTCGTTCAACCATCGATCAAACCGCTGAAAACGCCAATAAGATCAAAGACGACGCCATGCATAAAATCGATGATGCCAAAAAATCTGTCGATGACCTCAAAACCAAAGTAGATGAAACTAAAAAGGCCGTGGACACCAAGATGCAGCAAATTGACGATGCCGCCAAGAAGATCCAAGACGCCCAAAAAGCCATCGAGCAAGCAAATCAATCAATACAGACTGTAACCAAATAATTGGTTATGTCTTTAAAAACCATCAATCAGTTAATTACCAAAGCCCAAAAACATCAGGCAAAAATAATTTTTCCTGAAACCTTTGATGCCCGCACTTTGAAAGCCCTTGCTGAAATTATCAAAAAGAAAATTTGTCAGCCTGTTTTAATTGGCACAAAAAAAACTCTTAAAACCTCTGCCAGTAAACATCGAGTTAAATTAAATTTGGACACTTGTTTAATAATTGATCCTAGCGATTCAAAACTGCAAAACCAGTTGACCAAAAGACTTTTGCAAATACGCGGTAAAAAAGGTCTTACCCCAGTCGAAGCCCAAAAACTGCTGACCGACATCAACTATTTTTCTATTATGCTACTCGAAGTAGGCGTGGCCGATGGCATAGTTTCTGGCGCCGCTTCCACCACAGCCGATACGCTTCGTCCAGCCTTCCAAATCATTAAAACCTCCTCTGGCAAAAAACTCTGTTCCGGCGCCTTCTTAATGTGCTTTAAAAATCGCCCACCAATCCTCTTTGCTGACTGCGCTGTTAACCCCCGTCCAACTCCAGCCGAAATAGCCACCATCGCCATCGAATCAGCCGAAACTGCCTTATTTCTTGGCCTTCAGCCAAAAATCGCACTACTTTCCTTCTCCACCCACGGCTCTTCAACTCACCCTGATGCTTTAGCAACCGCCGAAGCAGCCAAAATACTCCGCCGCCGTTTGAGTGCTCGAAGTACTAGACGTATCGATATGCTCGCGACCGACCGAAGAAGCGCTATTTCACGACGGGCCCACTCCAACATCCTCATAGACGGCGAACTCCAGGCCGATGCCGCATTGGTTCAATCAGTAGCTCATTTCAAATCGCCCAAATCCCAAGTCAAAGGTTTGGCCAATGTACTCATTTTCCCTTCTTTGGAGGCTGGAAACATTGCCTATAAGCTAGTAGAACGTCTGGCTGGCGCTGAAGCAATTGGAACAATTGTCCAAGGTTTAAGCAAACCAGTTAATGACCTGTCTCGTGGTTGTAAACCGTCAGACATTGTGGCACTCGCAGCTATCACTGCCCTTCAAACAAAACATCAATAAAAATCAATGTACATACTAGTTCTAAACTCCGGCTCTTCTTCCATTAAATTTAAAATTTTTCGTCAAAAAGGGCAGGAACTTTTAGTTCAGGGTAGCGTTGATGCTTTAGGACTTCCACATGCAAATTTAGAAATTAAAGATAGCGTGGGACATCAATTCGAAAAAAAGATTCCTAATGCTGATCACAGCTTTGCTTTGGAAATGATTTTTAAAACCTTGCTCGCCCATCATTATCTGGCCAACTTACAGGAGATTTCCCTAGTCGGACATCGTGTTGTTCATGGTGGAGAAAAATACACTGAGCCCACTCTGATAAACAAAAAAGTTATCGTCGAAATTCGCAAACTTTGCGCGTTGGCACCACTGCATAATCCAGCCAATCTTCAAGGAATATTAGCCTGTACAGCATTACTTCCTAAAGCCAAACAGGTGGCGGTTTTCGACACCGCTTTCCATCAAACTATGCCTGAAGTCGCCTATCTTTATGGGTTGCCAACTAACCTTCATCGCCAGCATGGCATTCGCCGTTATGGTTTCCACGGCACCAATCACAAATACATTTCCGAACAAGCGACTCAATTACTCCGCAAAAACCGTAAACCAACAGGCAAAATGATTACTGTCCACCTCGGTAATGGCTGTTCAGTGGCGGCGATCCGAAATGGCATTTCCATCGATACCAGCATGGGCTATACCCCGCTGGAAGGCTTGATTATGGGCACACGCAGTGGTGATTTAGATCCGGCTCTGATTGAAGTTATTAGCAAAGCTAAAAAGATGACTTTGCATCAAACCGAGATTTTCCTCAACACAGAAGCAGGTCTCAAAGGTATCAGCGAATTGGACTCAGACATGCGCACTATCTGGCAAGCAGTAGGGAAAAAGCATCGTTTAGCCATTCTGGCACTTGACCTTTACTGTTATCGTATTGTGAAGTATATTAATTCCTATATTGGTGTACTGAATGGAGTTGATGTTATAGTCTTTTCCGGCGGTATTGGTGAACATGCCTGGTATGTCCGTGAAAAGGTCTGTGCATCTTTAAAACACTTGGGAATCAGCATTGCCCCGGCCAAGAATAAACAGAATGTCCAAATCTTCAGCGCGCCAACTAGCAAAGCTAATTTAATTATTATTCCTGCCAACGAAGAATTAGAAATCGCCCGTCAATCGCTCAAATTAATCTCATGAAACTTTACCCAAACACTTCACTCTATCGTGAAACAATACAGACTCTTGACCTGATTCTAGGTTTGATCAAACCCCTCAAAAGTTCAGCTGCTTTACGCCTGCTTGAAGAAGGTTTAATCAACTTAAGCAGCGAAACTGCCATTGCACTTGATCAATCTGACAATGAGCAAATGTATGCAAAATTGCGTCAGCTTTCTCCACTGATTGCCAGACTAATCCAACTTTCCAATCTCGCTTATCATTTAAACGACATCGATCAGCCTATCAATCACCAGATTGAAACTGCTCTACAATTGTTGGATCGCAGAGTTCATACTTTCCCGCAAAAACGTCGTAATATTTTGAGTCTCAGCTCTATCATGGGCCAAGGCCATATGAGTGCTTCCAAAGCCATGAAACAAGGCATCGAATTCCTTTATGGCAAAGACTACAATGTCTCCATTATCGACTTTTACGAGCATGTTGATTCATTCTTCAACAATACTTTTGTGAAGGCTTATGAAGGTTCAACCAAACACTTACCAAAAGCTTATCAATATTTCTTTGAAAGCACTGATGCCAAATGGCCAGTGAAATTTCTCAACATTATCACCTACCCTCTCAACGCAGTTAAGATTGAAAAACTTTTCAAATCCTACAATCCTCATGTAATTATTTCAGCCTTTCCTGTTTGGGACTATCTGGCTTCGATGATTATGAAAAAATGTGGGAACATAAAATTCCTAAGCGTAGTCACAGACTCAATCTCTATCCACAATGCCTGGGTTACTGGCAATCCCGATTATCATATCGTAGCCAATACTGAAACTGCTATCAGCGTCAAAAAACTCGGTGTTAAAGAAGAAAAAATCAAAACACTTGGTTTCCCAGTTAAGTTGGAATTCTCTAGCCCAACCAATCGCACTGAATTCCTCAAAGACTTAAACCTCAATCCAGAGCTCTACACCGTGCTGCTACAACCAGCCAGTGAAAAAACTACCGCTACTGTGAAAATGATTCAGGAAATCACCAGCCATTTCAAAGATTTAAATCTAATTGTAATTTGCGGCCGCAATCAGGAACTCTTACCAAAGCTGGAAAAATTCGATCATACAACCAACACTCGCATCATAGGCTGGACAGACCAAATGCCAGAATTCCTCAAAAACTCCGACCTAGTTATCACCAAAGCTGGCGGTGCCACAGTTATGGAATGCATCGCCGCCCAAAAACCAATGATAATCACCCAGGTCATCCCAGGCCAGGAAATGGGCAATGCCGAACTTATCCGCCTCCACAATCTGGGTATTGATCAAAAATCCGCCAAAATGTCGATCAGCGAATGTATCGAATACATCCGCAAAAACCAGGCTCACTTCCAAAAAAAACTGGCCAACCTGAGCCGCCCACATGCGAGCCTGGACATTGCCAAGTTTATTCATGAGCAGCTGTAATAATTACTTTCACTTAATAACTTTCAGCATCTCAAAGTAGAACGGGAAAACCGTTGTTCGAGTAAGTCTACCAAGAATAACAGCCTCACGAATATCTTCCAGAATGGTCAGTAATTTAGCGAAACTTTGGTGGAAGCTGAGAAGTTTTACAAAATCAGAGCGGATTTGAAGAGCACATAAGAAATCTCTCAAATTTAGAGTTTTACAAGGAAACAAGAAAAACCTTTTCAAGACAGTAACAGACAGCATGCTATTTTACAAGGCGTCAAAAAATTCTGAGCCTGTTACATAAATCATTCAAATTGCTAATTTAGCAAGGAACTAAGAAATTTTATCAAAGACAGTATGCTTTATACGGCTTTGATAAAATTTCTGCAGTGACAAAGATAAATTACAATTTCAATGATTTAAAGTGCTGTGCGGTAAACTGCTTTGGATGTTAACACATACATCGTATTCGTATCCTTATCCACATAAACATCCTTCAAATCATTGATTTCATCAAAGATGTATTGGCCAGAGTAAACTGCGCCGCCGCTACGATCATCTTTCAAGTAAACCAAGACACGATGTGCATTTGGCTCGAGAATGAAGATTTGAGACATATCTGCCTCAGTAAAAATCTTGGTTGGGGAAGTCAACGCTTTAACTGGTTGCTTCTTGATTGGGAAATCTTCTTTGGTACCTTGGAAAAGTTTAGTTATATAACCATCTTTATTCAAAACATAAACATTCCCATCAATAGCCAAATCAATACCATTTTTCAAATCCACGCTGTTAGCATAAGCCTGAGCTCCATCAAATTGATCACGACGGCGAGTATATCTCCAGATTTGGCTACCTTCTGGATCTAAAACATAAATCTTATTGCTATAGGCTTTGATAGCATCACCTTTCTTGAAGTTGGTGTCAGAAGTAGAAAGGAAAGCCATACGATCATCTTTGTACTCAATCACCTTTCCACCTTCAGTCAAGAAAAGTATGGAATCTTTATCATCATAATTTACTGCGGATACAACTTTTTCATTGTCATCAATAGTGAGTGGATCAGCGACCTTATCCAGTAAAATTGGATAAAGAGCATTGTATTCATAAGCAAACAATTTATCTTTCAAACTAATCAAACCAATGGCATTAACATTAGCACGTTTAGCAGATAAATCAGCCATTAATTCCATTTTAGGATGCATCACACCATCAAGTTTATCTCTAGTATCCATAATCATATCGAGAAGTTCTCTAGCCTTATCTTTGTGGAAGCCGCTGTTCAAAACAACAATAGATTTTTGCTCAGCATCATTGAGCATTTCGCCAGCACGATCTTTATCAAATTGGCCAGTTGTAACGGCAGAGTTAATTTCTTCTCTAATCTGAATCAAATCATTGGCCAAAGATTGAACTCTCTGATCTTCATCACCTTTGGCTCTGAGCCACCAAACGCCCAGTGTTAATACAACCACCAAGCCAACAATCGCTATCAAAATTTTATCTTTACCCCAATTAGAAAATGACCAACCACTTTGTGAACCACGCGTTTCCACACCACGACCCAACGAATCCCATCGATTTTTTACAGTATTCACTGCTTTGGACATATGTCCTTTAACTTTTTGTAAATGTACGCCCAGACCCAAACTGTCTGAACCACGTCTTTCTTTTCCGCTTGGAGCTTCACTAAACTTCTCTACTGGCTCATAACTTTCTTCTACTGTGTGCGCGACGCCAGGCTGAACTGCTGGCATTTCAGCAGCAGGCGCTTTCATATCAGTCGATTGAATACCAATTAAACCAATTTTGCTAATCACTTCACCTACCAAGAAATCCTTGATAGATGCGATGGAATGTCTAAGTTCACCATAAACATGGCGAGATAAATCTGTTTTTGAAACATAGCGAAGTAAACGAGTTGTACTAAAAAGTACAAAGTCATTCGCTTCAATTTCTCCAGAAGCAATATTAGTGAAAATGTCTTTGCTTTCTTGTTCTTCCAAATCATCACTGATAGTAGTAGCAAAACGCTTTCTAATCAGATAAGCCTCAGCTTCACCGCATTGCGTCAGATAAAGCTGATCGCCAATAATGGCGCCAATAATCACATTAAGTTTACCAAGCCAATCATTGCCTCTCTCTATCTTATATTCATTAAGAGCACGATTTACTTCCTTGAGAGATTCTTCAAAGCGTTCATAACCATCGATTTCACCATCAGCAAAAAAAACTTTGCGCATTTTATCAAAAATAATTTCTCCGATTTTGTCTGGATCAATATTATTTTGCATGATTTCCAGACAAATGAAGATTTTGCCGCTATGCTCACCTCCTTCACCCAAATCATAAGCGTAATTTTCGACAAAACTGCCTTCATCTCGTCCGACGAAGAGAAAATCATACTGAACTTTGATTGAACTACTCATTGAATTTCCTTTAATTTTAGGGGGTTTTTGTTTTGCTGAAGCCACCAAAACGATAGCAACACCAATTAAGGCAAAGCTAGCTTAACATAAAAAAGAAATTGACACAAAATTAACTTAAAGCTATCTTCTGCTGGCAAAAAACTAAGCTCTATCTAATGCCAATTTCCAAACTACAACAGAAGAAACACAAGAAAGTCCATGGCTTTCGTTCACGCATGAAGACAGCAAAAGGTCGCAAAGTCCTCGCTGCACGCAGAACTAAAGGCAGAAAACAACTTACTGTCAGCGACAAGTAATTTTCTAAATGATTAATAAGACTCAACGTATTTCGACCTTTAGAGCCGCTTGGCTTCTCAAAAAAGGGGCGAAGTTCAGCAATGAGTTTTTTTCAGTTAAATTTCTACTCAACAAAAAAACTCTTAACCGTTATAGTGTAGTCGTCTCAAAAAAGATCTTTAAATTGGCCACCGACCGTAATTCCCTGCGTCGCCAGCTCTATGAAGCACTCCGTACACTTACACCTGGTCCAAATCCCGGTTTCGATCTAATGATTAGTGTTAAATCCAAGATCGATCAACTTACCTTTAATGAAAAACAAACCCAACTCAAAAATTTAATTGAACAGGTAGCCTCAAAACTTAGTCAACTCCCTTCAAATGGATAAAAAAGCAATTCAAAACTTTCTCAGTCAGGCCTTAACTTTTCTGGTTATTTTCCTGATTGTTAATTTCATTTTCAATCAATTTTTCAACAAACCCGAAGAAACCAAAACCGGCATACAGTTCTATACCTCCAGCAAAAACTTCGCTCAAAACGACACAGTTATCTTTCATATAGATAATTATACTGATCATGCCATCACTTTAAAGAATCAATGTCCGAATGCTCCTGTTGCAGCTTCAAAACTCAACAATGGCCAATGGACACCAGTCACTTACAGTGCTCCAGTGAAATGTGAGGGCACAAAAGACGACATCATTCAACCGGGCGAAAAGAGACAAATCAAACTACACACTTGGAGCCATGAACTTTTCAAAGACTTGGGCAATTACAAGTTAACTGCTGAGCTCGATGGACAAAGCATGGAATCAAATCAGTTTGAAATCAACAATATGTCTTTCTTCGGCTGGCTCTGGACTACTGTCATATATCAACCTATCTATAACGCCCTAATTTTCTTTGCCAGTATTTTACCTGGTCATAATCTCGGTTTGGCAATTATTCTACTGACTATTTTGATTCGAACCATTCTGCTTTTTCCAAATCACAAAGCCCTCAAATCTCAGAAAAAACTTCAATCCATTCAACACAAAATTAGCGCCCTCAAAGATAAGCATGGCGATGATCAACAAAAAATCGCTCAAGAAACTTTCGCTATCTACAAAGAACATAAAGTCAGTCCTTTCAGCAGCTGTTTGCCAATGCTAATTCAATTGCCGATTTTGATTGGTCTGTTCAATGTAATTCAAAATGGGATGGATCCAGGCAGCAGCTACCTGCTTTATGGACCACTCAAAGCTTTTGACCTAACTCAAGTGGATACCAATTTCTTTGGTCTCCTGGATTTAACTAAAATAGACTTTATTGCTATGCCAATTATCGTTGGCGCCATGCAATTCTTACAGGTTAAACTTACTCTCGGTCGCAGTAAAGCTAAGGCGGCTAAACCTGCCAATGAAATGGAAGCAGCCAGCCGTACTATGATGTATGTAATGCCAGTAATGATTGCCTTCTTCACAGCGTCTGTTCCATCAGGTGTTGGTCTTTATTGGGCATTTTCAACACTTTACGGTATAATCCAGCAAATGATTGTTAACCGCCAACACGAAAGCACTGAAACAACAATTAAAGTAGCTGATGATTTAAGTAATAAAGAAAAAAAAGAATTGTATAAAAAGAAGAACGAAGAACGTAAAAAAGAAGACGCTGGTGACGATGATGGAACAATTCGTATTATTAAAGCTTAATTCTCTAATCAACCAATTATGGAAAATACCATACACCAAATATTGGAAGACTTAGTCCAAAAAATGGGCTGCAGTCTAAACAAAATCCGTATCGAAAAAAACGCCGATCAATCCTATCGTGTAAATATCGAAACTTCTCACCCTAACCTGATGATTGGTTATCGTGGTGAAAATATCACTGCCCTTCAACATCTCTGCAAATTATTACTCTGGAATAAACTCGACTTAGAATCAGCAGAGCCAGCAAATAAACCTGAGCTAACTCTCGATATTGACAATTATCGCCGCCGTCAGGAACAGCAGGTTATTCAGCTCGCTGAAAGAAAAGTAGAAATGGTTCGCAAACTTGCTTCTCCTCAAAGCTTACCAGCTATGGCACCTTATTTCCGCCGCATAGTTCACATGCATCTCACTCAAGGGAAATTCAATGATATTTCGACTGAAAGCCAAGGTGAAGGTGAAATGCGCTATATCGTCATCAAACCTGAATTAGTTATCTGATTTATGATTAAATATCCAGCCGCCAATTACTTGGCAATTTTGATCGCTCTTTGCACGGTCTTTCAACCTGTTTTTGCTCAAGAAGCAATTACCACCCTTGAAACCCCAGAGAACCCTTTCAGTGATGTTAAATTGGGTAGTGAATATTTCACTGGTATCAAATACTTAAAAGATCAAGGTCTAGTTCAGGGTTATGAAGATGGTACCTTTAAACCCAAACAACCTATCAATCGCGCCGAAGCACTCAAATTACTTGGTCGCGCTATCCCCTATCACAGCATGACTTCAGTCGAACGCCCTTTAGCTGAATTAAATGCTACTCCCGAACCAATCACCGAATCAAAAGAATGTCCTTTCCCAGACCTCACCAAAGGAGCCTGGTATTACAACTATGTTTGTGATGCCTTTGCCAACAAAATTGTTTCAGGTTATCCCGATGGCTCTTTTCACCCTGAGCAAACTATCAATGAAGTGGAAGCTCTCAAAATAATTATTCTTCAGGCAGGACTCAGCACTGAAACTGGCTCTCCAGAAAATTTTGACGATGTACCTGCCGATGCCTGGTATTCAGGCTATGCCAAATTAGCCAATCAAAAAAGCTTTGTTGTCGAGGGCCGTGATGGCAATTTAAATCCAGCTGACAGCCTTAATCGTGGTGATTTTGCCATGATTATTTATCGAACAATTAGAGCAATTCGAGATGGTTCAGAGTTTGGTCGTGCCACTTATTATGGCGGCCGTTTTGAAGAGCAAGACACTGCTTCTGGAGAAACTTTCGACACTTCAATACTGACTGCAGCTCACAAAACTTTACCTTTTGGCACAATTGTCCGTGTCACCAATTTAACTAATGGTAAACATGTCGACGTGCGTATTAATGATCGCGGACCTTATGTGAATGGCACTATTATTGATTTGAGTTCCAGCGCTTTCCAGGTAATTTCACCATTATCCGCAGGAGTTTTCCACAGCGAAGTACAAATTATCAAACTCGCTCCCTAATGTCTGTTACAGAAGAAATCATCAAACGTCGTGGGAAAAGCATCCCTATTCGCACCCCGCTTTCCCAGGAAATCAAAAAAAGCGTCTCCATGCTGGTCTTTACTTTACTGGCCATCATTATTCTGGTTAGCATAGTTTATCTGTTAAATTCTACCCAAACCAGCCAAAAAGGTTATTCCCTCAAACAAGAACAACAAGAAAAGGATAAATTGGTTGAAACAAGCCATGATTTAATACGCCAATTAATTGATGCCCAGTCTTTCAAAAACATTGAAAATAGTGCTTTGGTAAAGAGTATGATTAAACCACCAGAGATCATTTACGTCGATCAGGATCGAGTTGTAAAAACAGGCAAGAATTGATTTGACTTGAGCGACAATCTCAATATAATACTCGAGCAAAACACCTTATCGATTGACCTTTGCTTTTTGGAGATATCGTCTAGTGGTTAGGACGACAGGTTTTCATCCTGTAAACCGGAGTTCGATTCTCCGTATCTCTACCAAAAATACCTCATATTTGTCTGGCGGCTTTTTGAAGTTGAATCCCAAACACTTTCAGCTCAAAAAGCAATTTTAAAAGATTTACTTAAGTGAACAAATTGCCTATCTTATGGGCACTAAAATTATCTTTTTATTCAAAGAAATGCTCATCACTATTTCCAGAGAACTCTGTATCGGTGCCGCTCCTTGCGTAGCTATAGCAGGAGATGTTTTCCAACTCGATGAGGAAGGCAAATGTATTCAAATTGGTCTGGTTACTGACGAAGCAAATACCAGACTGGCCGCGGAAGCCTGTCCAGTCAGGGCAATCTTTATTTATGATGATGCCAAAATTCAATTATACCCACCAGAAGACGAAATGCCTTATCCATATGTTCCTGAACCAATTCTTAGCATGAAACCTGCCAATAATGTGACTCAAGCACCGACTCAGCCAACTCCACCAGAAGCCCAAGAACCACCAAAGGCCGCCTAAAACCAAGCCAATATGGCTGACCAAAATCACAATTCACCAGCCTTCACGATTGACCTTGATCAAGCCGCTCAAGCCTGGGAATCTATTAAATCAGCGAAGCAAATCGCTATCATTTCTCATCGCCACCCCGATCCAGATACCGTTGGAGCCAATTTAGCCTTGCGCAGCGCGCTCACAAAAGCTGGCCTACAAATTCAGTCTTTTTGTGTTGATGCACCACCAGAAACATGTCAATTTCTCGAAGAATCAGCTTGTTATCAAAAAAATTTTCAGCCAGAAAACTTTGACCTGATTATCAGCGTAGATTGTGGAGGTATAGAACAAGTCGCCTTTCAAAAACAGTTCCCTGATATTTTCAAAAGTAACTTTATCAATATCGATCATCACGCCTCCAATCAGTTATTCGGAACCATCAACATTGTTCAAACCAACCTTTCTTCCACCTGTGAAATAATTTATCAATTATTACATTTTTGGGAACTTCCAGTTACTACAGATATCTCCAATTACTTATTATTTGGTTTATATTACGATACTGGCAGCTTCATGCACCCCAATACAACTCCAACGGTTTTAGAAATTGCCAGCGATTTAGTCAGACTGGGCGCCCGATTGGATTTAATCACCAAAAGCCTTTTTCAAAATTTCACAGAAAATAAATTTCATCTCTGGGGTCAGATACTAGAAAAAATCAAAGTCACTGCCGAAGGTAATGCTGCAGCAGCCATTCCTCATCAAGATTTAGTAAAACATCAAGCCGGCTCAGAGGAGTTGAGCGGTCTCACTAATTATCTAAGCATGGTTAAAGGCAGCAAATTTGCCGTAATGGTCAGCGAAGAAGAGACTGGGCAAATTAGAGGGTCACTAAGATCAGTGAGCGGCGATGTAGATTTATCCAAATTGGCTCAAAGCCTAGGCGGCGGTGGCCATCGCAAGGCCTCAGGTTTCAGTTTGGAAGGAAAAATTACCGAACATCCTTTTTGGACAATTCAACAAAATTAATGGAATTAAAATTACAAACCAGCCAGGGACAGATCATTAAACTCAGATTTCAACAGTTGGAAGAATTAATGTTACAAGCCTGCCTAGAAAAAAATATCACTGCACAAATCAGCCATGAAATTCTTAGCAAGATCAGTAAATACCTGGAAATTTTTTTATTAAATCCAGGAAATATTCTATCAACAGATCAATTTATCAGTCTAATTGCGAATATCTGTAATGAAAATGAACAAGCCGAACTTGGCCAAGCTTTAAGCAAGCTCCTATTACAAAACAATTCTCAAGAAATAAAAACTGAATTCAGCTTCAATAAAATTCAACAGGAAAAACTCAAAAAACTCTATTTGCCACCAGCAGAAACTGGTCTGAGTTTCGCCGATCTGGTCAACAAAATCGCTAATAAAAACAATGATTTTACCAACGCTGTCAAACTAATCAAGCTATTCGATCAATCAATCTTTTTTCCCGACCATAACAATCATAAAATAGTCTTAAAAGACGACTTAGACGCCATTTTTGAAGGACTCAAAACTACAGCCAGAAATTTTCAAAACCATATCAGCACCTGCATTGATTTCTCCAAACTTAGACCAAAATTATCGTTAATCCACTCGATTAAAAATTTTTCCAGTGGTCCAATTTCTTTCATCAAAATCTACGCGGCTACTATCGAAACTCTGCGTCAATCAATCAGCAGTGAATTCACTCCACATCAGACTTTCATACTAAATATCCATCATCCGGACATCTTAGAATATCTGATTTTCATTAAAAATTTCCAGAAAAATTCGCTCAATGCGCATTGCCATTTCAAAATAGAAATTACTTCCAATTTCCTGGAAGCTCTTAGCAAAGAGGAAAATTTTGAGTTAATCAGTCCAGAAAATAATCAAATCATCAACCTACTAAGTGCTAAACACACTTTCGATTTAATTATTTCCACGATTCAGGAAAACTCTCAATTGGAGATCACCAGCGCAGTAAATGGCGAAGCAAATAATGAGTTAACCATCAACGGTTTATTTAATCTTGCACCTTACGGTATGGTTAAAAATCCTCTAAGAAAAATTAGTGAAGATTTAAAAACTGTCGAAGAATATTTACTCAAACAAAAAAATTCAGCCAGTCAAAATACCAAGAAGGTTTTGCAGATACGTCTAAATTTCACTGGTTGGCATGATTTTCTAATCGGACAAGAGATTCCTTACGCCTCCATTCAGGCCCTTGAAATGGCTCAAAAAATGGTCAATCACATCAACAGTGCTTTGGCTCCAGATACAGGAAAAGGTGTGAGTTTAGCTTCACCGTTGCAAGCAATTCTCGAGCAAAGTCATGGCCTGGAAACGTATCAATCGCTTAGTTACTCTCGCACTAGTTTAGAGGGTGCTGAAAATATTCAATTAATACAACCTTTGCAGGACAGTTTAAATAATTCCAATTTGAATTTGGCCGAGCTTACCAAAATAATTGTCGAACAAAATTCATTGAAAGAGATTTATCAGATCCCCTCCGCAGTCAAAAACATTTTCACCCTTGGTCAGGAAATCCCTGCAGATTTTCACTTCAGTTTACAAAAAATCTTCGAAACAGGTTTCGGTAACAATATCGAAAAAATGATTTTCTTGGAAAGGCATTTTGACCTGGAAGAAGCAAAAAAAATCTTCCAGGAACAATTACTGAACAATTTATTAAACCTAGGTTATTCCCAATTCCAGCCAATCTCCCGTGAAAGTTTAAGTGAACATCAATATTTGGACAAAAATTATTTACACTCTCTCAACAATCAAAATCGTCGTCGACATCGTGAGATACAACCTCCACTTTTCCAATTGAAAAAAACTGAAGAAATAAAATTACCTCCCATCAACTCATCACAAAAATAAATGCAACTTTTCAAAGATATTGTTTTACTGCTGACTTTTATATTGGTCTTACTGATGTTCGCCACAGTTTTCGTTTCATTTTTCATGGCCAAAGTTCCTTTTGTTCCAACTCGTAAAAAGATTCTACCTTTACTTGAACCACACTTGAAAGATCGCCAAGGGCAGCTAATGCTTGACATAGGTTGTGGAGACGGAAAAGTGCTTTTTTGGGCCGAAAAAAAACTGGGACTGAAAGGACGTGGATTTGAAATTTCTCCACTTCCCTACCTCTTAAGCATCGTTAGCAGATACCTAAAAAGTTCTTCAGTCGAACTACGCTTTGCTAATTTTTTCAAACAAAATCTCCAGGATGCCAACTTGATTTTTTGCTATCTCTTTCCTGAACTTGTAGAAAAAGCTTATGACCAAGCCAAAAAACAATGTAAACCGGGCACATTATTTATTTGTAATACCTTTAGACCAAAACAGCTAGAACCTGTTAAAATAATCAGTGACGAGAAAAACAAACCTTATTTCTATATTTACCAGCTCTAAAAAATGCTCGATCTTATCACCAGCCTTCTAGTTATTCTTGGTTTAATACCATTACTCTATTTCACCAGCCATCAATTTAATGATCTATTCGCCTTAGTAGTTTTAATTTTGCTCAGTGTGCCAACTGTGATGGCCTTGGTAAATGGTGCACCTTTCGTACCAACACCAATGAATCAAGTGAAGAAAATGGTCGCTCTTGCCAAATTAAAAAAAGGCCAACGTGTTTATGACCTCGGTTGTGGCGATGGTCGTTTTGTTTATATTGCTGCCAACGTGTATGGAGCCAAAGCTACTGGTATCGAGCTATCACCAATGGTTTATCTCTATGCCAAAGTCCGCCAACTTTTCTGGAGATCCAAAGCACAAATTGTTTTTGGAGATTTCAAAATGCGCAACATCTCTGACGCCGATGTAATTTTCTGCTATCTGCTTCCAGAATGTTTGACCAGAATTCAACCAGATCTCGATAAGCAATTAAAACCAGGAACGCTCATTTATTCATACGCATTCAAAATTCCCAGCTGGAAATTAATTCATACTGAAGAAAGAGACAAAACTGCTAACCTCGGACCAGTTTTCGTCTACGAAAAAGTATAAATACTCCCAGATACCATAGTAGCGCCAGCCAAAGATTATCTTGGCCTATTTCAATTTGTGCCATCGGCAAAATGGCCAGACCATGGGCAATCCAAAGCATCAATTGAAAAACAAATTCCAAAAAACCTCCAGGCAAAAATCCCAATCCAAAAATTCCAGCCGGAACTACAATTGAGCTGATTAGCATTGCTATAGGAACTAGCGGAGCAACCAGCAGATTTGCTATAGGTGAAATTAAAGATACCCTCCCAAAACTATAAAACATCAACGGCAATGTCAGCACCTGAGCGGCAATAGTTAAAATAATCCCCTCCTTGATGGCCTCCGGCCAATTCCAATCGAGCTTTTCCAGTAGAACATCTCCAAACCAGATGAGACTGAGAGTCGCGAACAGTGAGAGTTGAAAAGATAAATCAAAATCCCAATACAGAGGCTTAAACCAGACAATCAAAAAAGTACTCATAGTAATTGCTTTGAAAACCGTGGTTTTCCGACGAAAAATTTTCACCGCAAAAACAAGTACACCCATCACCGCCGCACGCACCACGCTGGCACTGGCACCAGTCAAAACAACAAAAAAACTAATCAAAATAATTGCCCAAGATAATCGCCAAAAACGCCCCACTTTAGCCAGAAAAAAGATCAACAAATTGATAATCAAAGTTATATTAAAGCCAGAAATAGCCAGAATATGAGTCAGTCCAACAGTCTGAAAATCAGTCAAAATTTCCTTTGCTATGCTTGCCCTTTGCCCAATTAAAATGCCACCAGACAGAGATGCAGCTGGCTCTCTTAAATTTTCCTGCAAAATCCGCAGCAGCCAACTCCGACCAATAAAAATCAGCGATTCAACCGAATTACTCTGACTCACTCTACTCAACAAAGAAGCCCTTCCACTTGTCCAGCTCAAACCATCTTTAAGCAGTCGCCATTTCTTTAAAGAATTTTTTTCTGATGAGTTTCCCAGCAAATCAGTACTGATTTTCCAGGTATCTCCATAAAACACTTCCCGCTCATCCATCACTCTCAACTGCAATAATTCACCATTTGAAATTATTCTCCCAATAAAACTTTGCTCAACACCCTGCTTTTCCACTAAAGAAATTACTTTAATCTCATAGGTCTGAGTAGTAATCTGATCTGGCTGCATTACTACCTCAAACTGCATCACCCAAAACATTCTCATCAAACCAAGCAAACAGCTCATTAATAAAACTACCCAGGCTTTCCTCCAGCGCTCCCTCCAAATTACCCATACAGTTAGCAAAAAGCCGAGCAGCGATCCATAAAACAGCAACACTTGAGCCTTGAGCAACATGCCAGTCGCTACACCAACCATCCACAGAAATCCCAAAATAAAAATATTTATCTGCGTATCACGATTCCAGGGCATGGCAAAAAATTTATTTAGCCAAAGTTAGCAAAGCCAAATTAAATTTTGCTGAAAAACGCGTCTAATTTATTTCTGTCTTGAATCAAAATCGATCATCCATTCAATACCGTATTTATCTCTAAACATCCCAAAATATGAGCCCCAAGGACTATCGCCAATCGGAAATTCTATTGCACCACCAGCTGAAAGGCCGTTGAATAATTTATCAGCTTCTTCTTTGCTTTCTGCATTAACTGAAATTTTACTTCTATTTTCTTTTTCATTTACAACTCCCATAAATTTTGGCACGTCATTGGCCATCAGGAAATTTTCTTTACCAATAGGCAAAGAAATATGCATGATTTTATTACCTTCTTCTTCTGTCACCTGGTTGCCAGGATCACTTGGCATATCTTTGAAACGAACAACTCTGGTAAATTCTCCGCCAAAAACTGATTTATAAAAATTAAATGCTTCTTCAGCATTTCCATTAAAGGCGATATAAGGATTAATTGTTGCCATAATTTATATATAGATAATTTGATAACATCGACGTCATATCATGTTCATGCGTAAAGCCAGACTAAAAAACCCTGGCTGAGTACCGCTGGCCGAGTGCTCGAGGAGTCGCTATATAGATCAGCGACTAACGAGGGCCCCACAGGTACAAAGACAGGGTTTTTTATGACGCTATTAATTCAGCATTCCACCAAGAGCTTCCATTGGAATTGGCTGAGCGTCTTTTGGAACTTCAACAGTCACAGCTTTGTTCATGTCAGAGAGAGTGAATTCAACAGTTACTGTACCACTTGGAGATGATTTTTCTGCATTAGCAGTAAGAGTAACAGTTACTTTACCTTTGTTTAAAGTACCTGAATCTTTGCCAACATAGAAATCACCAGCGAAATCCATTTGATCAAAAGCCTTTTTCATATCTTCTTTTTCTGTAGCAGAAACAGTTTGACCTTGCATTTCAGTAGCCTTAGCTATGAAATCAGAAACAGCAGCTTCATCAAGCATACCTGTATAGTGGTAGCTTTGTTCGCCATTTACAGCTTCCATACTCTTGTATTCAACATTCTTGAAGAATTTAGTTTCTTCAACCAATTTCTTCATTTTTTTCTGTTCTTCAGTCATCTTTGATTCGTCAGAACCAGCCATTGAATTGCTGAGTTCAGAAAGAGCTTCTGGAGGGATTGGCATAGTCCACCATTTGCCCAAGAATTGAGCTTTCATTTCTTCTGGGATGGCAACAGCACCTTTACCTTCAAGCTTCATCAAATTCATGTATAAAGCCGCTTTGTTCATACGCATAGAGAATTCACCACTTCCGCCATCGGCATCAGCAGTCATATCACCTTTAATGCTTAAGTTAAGTTTTGGATCTTGTGGATCTTTAGCTTCAACATTACCAGTAAGTCCCATGTTGAACTTCACCATTTCCGGCTTTTCTCCTTGAGGACCTTTGAGATCACCATTGAGATTAACATTATAAGCGTAAGAAGTAACTTTAGAAAGTTTAGTAAGACCTTCCTGGAGCATTGCATCTGGAGCTTTTTGTGGAGCTGCTGGAGCGCCAACATTCTGACAGCCAACCAAACCCATAGATAAAACTACAAGGCTGCTTGCTGCCAAAACTTTGAGATCATTTCTCATGTTTTTTTGGTATTAATAAATAATTAAGCCCCTGGATACTAGCTAGAAAATGTTCTGGCGTCAAACAGAGAATTTGTTTAAAATGTCCAGGCCATCAAGAGGCTAAATATATTTAAACATGAATTTTAAAAAGCGGAAAATTAGGCATAACCTAAACAAAATAAAACAATATAACGAAACTGCACCAGAATCTGAATCACCCGTAGAAAAAATACCAGAAACCAACTTCCATCAGTCAAGAAAAACTAGCAATAACAGCAACTCCATACACTTTCTTGGCATTGGGGCTGGTGTCATAGTTCTATTTGCGCTTTTCTGGATTGCATTCAGTATGATCAAAACTATCGATTTCAGTTCATTAGTTTTCTCATTCGGTAAAAATCTGCATAAAGATGACAATAAACTGACTAATTTCTTGTTAGTTGGTGTCGGTGGTTCAGAACATGATGGGTCAAATTTAACTGACACTATTATCTTGGCCAGCTTAGACGAACACAATAAGTTGGTAAAAATGCTTTCTCTGCCACGCGACCTTTATATAGATGACAAATTAACTGGCGGCCAACGTATTAATAAACTTTACGATACTTACCTGGTTAAATACAAAAACTCGGCCAAAGCCATGGGCGAATTGGAAAAAACAGTTTCAGAAATGACTGATATGCCAATACAGTATTATATCAAGATCGACTTCAATGGCTTCGTAAAAATAGTAGATGCCTTGGGTGGAGTGGACGTAAATGTAGAAAAATCTATTTACGACACTACTTATCCATTAGGCGAAACGGAAAAATATACTACTTTCAAAATCGACGCTGGTCCTCAACATCTCGATGGCGATACTGCCCTAAAGTACGCCCGTAGCCGTCACACTACTAGTGACTTCGATCGTGCCCGCCGCCAACAATTATTACTTGCTGCCATCAAAGAAAAAGCCTTCAGTCTGGAACTCCTGACCAATCCATCTAAAATTCAAAATCTTTATAATTCTGTAGCTGATAGTTTGGAAACAAATTTGAGCGTAGCAGAAATTATCGAGTTGGCAAAAGTAGCCAAAGATATCAATAAAGATAGCATTCAATCTCGCGTCATTACCGATGATTACGGTAATTGTGGCGGGTTATTATATACACCTGTACGAGATTATTTTGGCGGCGCCGCTGTACTTCTTCCTGCCGGAGAAAGATATGAAGAAATCAATAAATTCAGTCACAATTATTTCAATTCTCCAAGCCTGCTCACCAATGAAATTCAAGTCTTAAACGGCACAAAAACTTCAGGTCTCGCTCTAACTGCTCTAAATCGTTTAAGCCGCGAATGTCTCAATGTAGTTTACTATGGAAATGCCGCCAATCGAGAACTCAAAACTTCTACTATTTACTATCAACTCCCAGCTTCTGAAAATACTGATGAAAAGAAAGCTGATGATAAAAGTATTGTCCCAGCAAATCTCCCTCCAGAAATTGCCATCATCAAACAATTCTTCAATGCTCCAGTAGTAGAGGGTATTCCAGCAGAATATTTGGAATCACCAAAACGCGCCAATACCGTTATCGTGGTAGAACTCGGTGCAGATTACAAACAAATCATGTCAGACGATCCATTTGATCATCTCAAATATATGACGCCCATAGCAAAAGAAGAAAATGAAACAACTACAGATACTGGCGAACATCCACTAAACAGTGAGGCAAAAACTGCTATCACTGGCGAAACTTCTACTGCGGACACCATCAAAAAAACACCTACCACTCCATAAGCATGCTTACTACGCTGGTCAGCTTGCTGGCCGCCCAAAATTTGATTAGCGGAGAAATGCTTACGCCATCCAGCGATTATCTTGCTAGTATCCCTCAACCGGCAGAAATTGTTGCCTATGCTGAAAAGACAGGTAGATCTGACAGGCCTCTACTTGGCTCAAAAGCAGCTCTAAGTATAGATTTGGACACCAATCAAACTCTTTATCTGCAAAATCCAGATACTCCCATGCCAATGGCTAGTTTAACCAAAATGATGACCATTTTGCTGACTCTGGAAAATCATTCTCTCGACGACATTGTCACTGTTGATAGCCGCGCCACTAAAGTCGAACCAAGTAAGATTAACCTCCGAGCAGAAGAAGAAATCACTGTTCGCAATCTAGTCAAAGCCGCCTTAATCAAGTCAGCCAATGACGCCGCTCTAGCTCTTGCACTTTACGATGTCGACAATGGTCAGAAAAACGATGTCAGCCTATTTGTTGATAAAATGAATGTCCGCGCCAAAGAGTTAGGCATGACTCACACAACTTTTGAAAATCCGATTGGCTTTGACTCCGAAGACCCTACAAAACCTCACGAGTCTACTGCCAGTGATTTAGCAATTTTAGCCAGAGCGTTATATAAACATCCTTTCATTCAGGAAATTGCTACCACCAAATCCACCACCATCAGCTCCGAAGAAGGTGATACTCATCAGCTAGAATCAACCAATGAACTTTTGAATTCCTATCTCCCAGTGCTGGGCCTGAAAACCGGCACAACCGATTTAGCAGGAGAATGTCTAATTTCTATTGTGAAAACTCCTACTGGGAATAGAATCTTAAATGTATTATTAAATAGCCCCGCCCGCTATCAGGAAAGCAAAGTACTTTCAGAGTGGGTCATCAATAATTTTACCTGGATCTAACACATGAATCCTCAACTGATTTTCTTTTCGCAAAATCTTCGCTATCTACTGCTAATTTTCGGCTCGCTAGTGATATCTTTTTTAATCACTACTCTAATCGCTCCTCCTTTCATTCGTGTTTTACACAAATACAAAATCGGCAAACAACTTCGTGACAAAGCCTCCACTGGTGAAGAAGCCGTAGTTTTCAAAGAATTACACGCAAAAAAAGCTGGCACTCCAACCATGGGCGGCGTAGTAATTTGGGGTACAACTCTGATCATGGTAGCGTTATCCAGCATTTCCGAATGGCTAAAAATCACCGACAATTCCCTCTTCAGCCGTAAAGAAACCCTGCTCCCAATTTTCACTTTAATCGCCACCGCACTACTTGGCGCAGTTGACGATTATATGAACTTGAAAGGTCACGGTAAAAGCAAAGGCATCAATGTAAAACCAAAGTTTTTCCTACTGACACTCTTTGCCGCCTTTGCCGCCTTCTGGTTTTACTATCGCCTCGGCTTTCAAGGAATACATATTCCCTTCCTGGGCGAAGCACAACTCGGTATCTGGTATATTCCGCTCTTCATTCTGGTCATCACTGCAACATCCAATGCCGTCAACATTACCGACGGTCTCGATGGTCTCGCCGGCGGCCTTTTAACCATGGCTTTCACTGCTTTCGCAGTAATCGCCTATTTCAAAGGTCTACTCATTCTATCGGCCTTCTGTATGGTTATAGCTGGTTCTATTATCGGCTTCCTTTGGTTCAATATTATGCCCGCTAAATTTTATATGGGTGACACGGGGGCCATTTCACTTGGTGCAACTCTTGGTGTGATTGCCATGATGACTGATTCAGTTTTTGTACTACCAATTATCGGCTTCATCTTCGTAGTCGAAACTATTTCAGTAATGATTCAGGTTTTCTCAAAAAAAGTTTTCAAAAAGAAAGTTTTCCTGATCGCTCCACTTCACCATCACTTTGAAAAGCTCGGTTGGCATGAAGCAACCGTAGTCATGCGTTTCTGGATTATCGGTGCCTTTTCTACAATGCTAGGCCTGCTTCTCGCCACTATCTAATAATTCTTCCGGAGCTTCGTGCAAAACAACCGGATCTACTGTTGATTCCACTTCAATAATAATTTCACTTTGCTGGCCATCAATAGCCGAACGATTTCCTCTAGGATGTTTAACTGAACGATATTCAGGGTAATTTTGCAGAACTTGTTCCAAATCCTGTATCATTCTACTTCTAATTGTAGCATCTTCACGGCCCAAATAAGTAATTACAGTATTTTTCAAATCCATCACCATCAACATTGGAATACCACTATCGTGATAAGTTTTAACTACTGCTACCAGTTTAGTAACATTATCCAATTTCACTTTGTGAACAGAATCTGCCAAATTAGTTAAGTTTTTATTGTTCAACTTTTGTTCAATTGAAGCCAACAATTTAGCCTGATTAGTTTGTTCATTTAACAGTGTAAATAAGCTGCCCTGAAGTTTAGCCACATCCACCTTCTCAACATTAGCAACCAATTCATTTAAACCATTCACATAACTGCGTAAAGCACCTTCTGCTCCAGTAATATCACCGTTATCAATCATACCCTGCATTTCTATCAAACGATTCTTGGAGTTTGCCAAATAGAACTCTGTTTTTTGAGCGGAATCCTGAGCAAAATTAGCAGCAGCATCTGATAAAGCTTCCTTGACGATATACAATTTATCTCCTGGCAAAATCAAGCTAGCGCTTTTACGCTGTAAATCTACTTCTTCCGTCATCCAGGCAATTAACTTATCAGCCTGAACCTGATCTTTACTGCGTAAGTTTTCATAGTCAGCCATGATTTCTTTGATAGCGGTCTTATACTGGAGAATCAGTGGAGTTGCATTACGTCTATCCTGTGCATCATTACTTTGTAGCAACTTTTGAGCTTTCATGAAACCAAATTGTACAGACAAGAATCTTTGACGAGCTTTTTCAATATCAGCGTTGGCAAAGAGCGCTTTGGTATTGTCTCGTAAGTCAGCAATTGTACCAACCAGAGATTCGTCAACTGCTGTTGAATTGGCAGCCAGTTGAATGTTTTCATTTTTCAAAGTTTGTTGATGTTCTTTATCCAAATCCAAATTCAATTTAGCCCATTCATCTTCACTGTTATTTTTCGCTACAGTAATAGTTGCAAGTTTAGTTTTACCACTAGCTGGTTGATTGGCCAGTTTAACCTCAGCCTTAAATCCAGATAATACTGGTTGAACTTGTTTACTACTCTGTTTATCTGATAAATCCACCACATTGTCGAAAACTGCCAAAGTTGTCACACTATTTTCTGAACTAATTTCAAAAGCTGCCTTGCTGGAAACATTAGCCATTGCGGTATCAGTTTCGATAGCAAAATGAGAATCTTCATCAATCAAATTATAAACTGAAGCCCAGATCTGACCACTTATCAACTCTAATTCAACCTCAGTCTCCACTGCATTGTCAGGGCGTACATAAAGCTTTTTAATTTCCAAAGAAGTGTTATCTCCTAGTCTAGTTACACTATCATCGAGATAACGGACAGTCACAAAACTGTCGCTTCGTGTAAAAATTAAATCCCCTTCTTCCAAAACAAAGTTCTTATCAACAGACATGGTACGGCCATTTCTATTCACAAAAACTTCGCCTTTTACATCAGTTAAAAAAGTCCATTTGGAAGCACGTGTTGTACGTAATTCAAATGGTGAAACTACTGCGATACTGAAACCAAAAACAGCAATCAAAAAGGTTGCAACGCTGGATCTCCAATTGCGGAAAATCCACCAGGACTGCCAAAAAGGTTGTCCACCTCTCTCCTCAACTGTTTCACGAATAGATTGAAGCATGCGACGGCGCAAACCATCAGACAAATATTTTTCTTCAGCTATCAAATTCAGTTTTTCAGACAAGTGCACTGAACGTTCAATTCTCATCATCATCCGTTCTTTTTGATCTCCATCAAGCAAAGATTCAGCACCTAGTGCCTGTAAATCTGCTGCTAATTTGTTGAGGTTTTCCTTTTTCATACGCTTTCTACAACGGTAGAAATGACAATTTGTTACTAGTATTTAATACCCATTTGTTCCAAAACTTTCTTTAATTCCTGCAAAGCCCGGAATTTCAGAACTCTCAGTCCCCCTTCGGACTTGTTCATCAGCTCTGCTACTTCAGAATTGCTCAAATCATTAAGATATGAGTGAGTAAGTACTTCTTTGTAAATATCCTTAAGTTTGGACATGGCTTTTTTCAAAGTCTCTTTACGCAAACTTTCTTCCGTTTTATGCATTGGATCAGCCTCCTCACGTTTGTCCGCATGAACATCAGTAAGCTCAACCATTTCTTTCTTCAAACGATAATGATCAACCAACAAATTATGGGCTATGCGAAAAACCCAGGAACCAAAAAAGCTGCCCGCTTTAGGTTTATAACTTTTCAAATTTTCCCAAACTTTCAAGAAGACTGTTTCAGTCAGATCAAAAGCCTCATCCTGTGAGGAAACTTTGTAGTAATTATATTTATAAACCTTATCAACAAAATGTTCATAAAGTTTAGAAAAAGATTGCCAATTTCCTGACTGAGCCTCTTTGACCCATTGCTCAATATTTAATTTTTGCTCATTGTCTGGCTCGTTTTTTGTCATATCTGCTTAAAACTGCCAGCCCAGCATAACACTAAAAACGCAAAGTTCAACTTGCAAATATGTCAAAATTCAAATCCTAATTAGCTTTAGCAATGACATTATCACCAGTCATATAATCAACTTTAGAAGGCTTACGCATATGATCAATACGCCCACTTTCGATGATTCCATTCATAGATTTTACCTTGGCCATATAGAGCGTGTTCAAGTCGGCTTGATCTTTGAGTTCCTGACGGGAAATTTCCATTCTCTTTAAAATGTATCCTTTAGTAGAGTTTTTATTAAAATTCATCAGATAAAGCCCACCTAAAGCCAAAATTCCAACAAATAACCCAACAATTACCAGGTTTGGACTAACTTCTAATTTCACCATTTCCTTGCTGACAGCGATATTACTTTTTTGAGCCGCCTTTTCATCGCGGAAAGCTTGCCGATATGGACTGTAACTTACTTGGATTTTGTTCATTTTATTTTTATTTTTAGATTCTTTCCGCTACTCGAAGCTTGGCACTTCTGGCTCTTGGATTTTTGGCCAACTCCTGAGCAGTGGGAACAATTGGCTTTTTAGTAATTATTTTTATTTTTGGTTGAAGTTCTGTTGTTTTTAATTCCCCTGGTAAATTAATAAATTCACGGGCTGCATCACGAAAAAAATTCTTCACAATTCTGTCTTCCAAAGAATGATAAGAAACAACCGCAATACGCCCTTCCTTTTTCAGGAGTTCAACTCCATCAGACAAGATTCTTTGCAAATTTTCCAATTCTTGATTTACATAAATACGCAAAGCCTGGAAAACTTTTGTAGCAGGATGAATACGGCTGCCCGGCCTAGCGCGAACAACCTTGGCAACCAATTCAGCTAAATCAGTAGTCTTCAAAAACGGTTTTTCTCTTCTTCTTTCAATAATAGCGCGAGCAATTTTTCTGGAAAATCTCTCTTCACCCAATTCCCAGAAAATTCTGGCAATTTCTGCCTCTCCAAATTTATTCACAACTTCAGCGGCAGTTAATGTTTGTTCTTTACTAAAACGCATGTCGAGATCGCCTTCACGCATAAAAGAGAACCCTCTCTCAGCCCGATCTACCTGAGTTGAAGCAATACCCAGATCCAACATGATGGCGTCAATTTCCTTAACTTTTAATTTCCCCGCAGCTTCTGCCAGAGTAGCAAAATTATCATTCACAAAATCTATTTGCTCTGACCAAGCCGCTAGGCGCGCTTTGGCTACAGCCAAATTTTCCTGATCCAAATCAAATGCAATCAGACGTAGGTTTTTGAAACATTCCAAAGCCTTTTCGCTATAACCACCAAGACCCAAAGTGCCATCTACCAAAACAGCATCATTTTTTAAATTCAATGAGTCAATTACTTCGTCCAGTAATACTGGTTGATGTGCTACTTTAGCCTTATCCATTATATTTTTTTGTTTTTTGATCAAAAGATCTAGTCAGTAATGTTCAAGTTTTTTGATCGAACCCTGACAAGCTCAATTTATAGCGGCTATTTCATTGTGTCAAAGAATTTGAACATAATAGTTCAAATTTTTTGTACCATAAACGACAAAAACAGCCATTTATTCTTTTCATAAGCCCAAAAGTCACATTTACAAAAACCTTGCCGGATCATACAGCTATAGTCTTACTACACAATTTCATGATAAAATATATTTAAACACAATAAATAAATATAAAATGCAAAATCAACAACCAAGAATCGCCATTAATGGCTTCGGCCGCATTGGACGTCAAATTTTCCGTGTAAATCTGGAGAAAGGAAGCCCGCTAAATATCGTGGCAGTAAATAATATTGGCGACAATAAAACTACTGCACATCTACTTAAATATGATTCCAACTTTGGAACAATGGCAGAACCAGTAGTTTGTGAAGATGCCAACTCCATCACTGTAGGTGGCCAAAAAGTAGTTTATTTACAAGAAAAAGATCCAGCAAAACTTCCGTGGAAAGATTTAAATATCGATATCGTTATTGAATCAACTGGTCTTTTCACTGACAAAGAAAGTGCCTCTAAACACATCGCTGCTGGCGCTAAAAAAGTAGTCATTTCTGCACCAGGTAAAGGTGTTGATATTACTTTATTAATGGGTGTTAACCAGGATCAATACGATGCAGCAAAACACAATATCGTTTCTAACGCTTCTTGTACTACCAACTGTCTCGCGCCAATAGTAAAAATTCTCAATGAAAAACTCGGCATTGAACATGGTCTAATGACCACAATTCATGCCTATACTAATGACCAACGTTTACAAGACCTCGAACACAAAGATTTACGTCGCGCTCGCGCCGCTGCTCAATCAATTATCCCAACTACAACTGGCGCTGCTATCACTGTTGGCGAAGTTATTCCTGAACTCAAAGGGAAATTAAATGGTCTCTCCATTCGTGTTCCAACTCCTGTTGTCTCGCTGACTGATTTTACTTTCACAGCTAAACGCGACACCACAATCGAAGAAGTAAATTCTATTTTAAAAGATGCCAGCCACGCTTCTCTCAGCGGCATCATGGCTTATTCGGAAGAACCGCTTGTCTCCATAGACTACAAAAAAGATCCGCACTCATCAATTGTTGACGCCCTCTCAACTTTAGTCATGGACAATAGAATGGTTAAAGTTTTCGCTTGGTACGACAATGAATGGGGTTATTCCAATCGTACAGTAGAAATTGTTAAAATGATTGCTGATAAGCTCTAAAATTTACTCTACATCGAAATCAGAACCTGGTTGAAGCCGGGTTCTTCTTCTATCTGAACGGATATAATCCAAGAAACTATCAGCCAGTCCCGATCCAACTACTTCTCTAAAGCTTTCCAAAATGGGCTCTGCCAAAGCCATACCCTCCAAGAGATCTACAACTAGTCCTCGAAGTTTTGCCTGGTGGGCGAATTCTAAAAGTTCATGATCAATCATTTCTCCTACTGTCCCATCAATTTTACCGTGACGGATTATATTCCATTCGCGGTGAAGTAAACTTGGGTAAACCACCCGCAAGTACTTTTGCCATTTCTGCACCCCCTCTTCAGTTTGTAAATTTAATTTACTGACATTTTTTATTTCATTACATCCTCCATATAAAAAATGATCTAAAACTATTCTTAAGATAATGATTTTCTTCCAGCTTTCCAGATCAAGAGCAGCTTCAGTCCAGGCCAAAGTTCTTTTTCTGAGTTCCTTTACATCTGAATCCTTTTGCTCAGAAGACTTTTCCGCAGAAACCAAATCAACCGGGGATATCATCTCTTCTCCTGCTTTCACTACTTGTCTGAGCGCTTCAGCCATATTCTCATCAATATTTCACAATTGGGAATATAGCACTACGCAAAAATTTGCCAAGCTGTATATTAGCACTGTATAATCCTAACTGCTAAATTCTCTAAACTAACTTTATGGATCGCCGTTTAGAAGTCCTAAAAGCAATCGTTAAGCATTTCGTGGAAACAGCTGAACCAGTAGGCTCAAATACTATTTTAGTCAGCTACAACTTTCACGTCAGCCCAGCCACTATTAGAAATGATATGGCCACTTTGGAAAAAGAAGGCTTAATTTATCAGCCGCACACTTCTGCAGGCCGCGTACCAACTGACCTCGGTTATCGTCTCTATGTAGAAGAGTTGCAGGATTACGAACAAGCCAAAAAAGAAGCTAAACTCGCCATCGAGCAGGGCCAAAAAGACATGCAGATGAAGAAAGTTAAAGAAAAAATTTATGACATTGTCGCCCTTCTCTCTCATGTAACTCAGGTCGCCAGTTTCGCTACAGTTCCAGACAATCCACGTACTTTCTACATCGGCCTCTCAAACATAATTCGCCAACCAGAATTCATCGCCGACGCCAGTCGCGCCAGCCAGGTAATTGAAGTTTTTGAAAAAAATGATCGCTTCCTCACCATCCTCAAACGACTCGACGCTGACGAAACAATTAAATTTTTCATCGGTAAAGAAAATCTTCTGCCAGAAATTCAAAGCTGCACCCTGATGGTTACTACTATTAAATATATGGGACATCAAAGCATTATTGGTTTATTGGCACCAACCCGTACTAATTACGCCTTCAATCGCGCTGTGCTCGAACAAATCAAAAAATTAATTTAACTTAAATTATGACACAAGAAGATCAAAATCCTCAAACTGATTTGACCACTCTTCAAAATGAATTGGAGCAGGCCAAAGCAAGAATCACCGAACTCACCATCATCAGCCAACAAGCCTTGGCCGACTTGCAGAATTTCAAAAAACGCACTGAAGAAGAAAAATCCAAATTCGTCACTTTCGCCAACGCATCACTGATTAATGATATCATTCCGATGCTCGACAATCTTGATCGCGCTCTCACGCACCTACCCGAAGAAACAGCTGCTCGCAATTGGGCCGAAGGAATTTTAGCCATCACTAATCAGCTTCACAGCCTCCTCACCGCTCGTGGTTTGGAAACCATTTCTACCAGCAGTGGCACTTTTGATCCAAACCAACATGAAGCAGTCATGACTGATGCTGGACCTGCCGACGGAATTCTGCGCGAATTAGAAAAAGGTTATAAGCTCTCTGACCGTGTTCTCCGCCGCTCCAAAGTAGTTGTAGGAAATGGCCAAATGCCTGCGGCAAGCAGCACCGAAACTCCCATTAAAAATTCTTGACAATAGACCATTAGCACTCTAAAATAGAGAGTGCTAAATCAACATCTGCGACGAAATTTTTCCGCAGACAACAAAGTGCATTAATAATCCGCTGCGTTCCTACCTTGTAAAATTTAAGTGAAATTTATTTTTACAAGACGGTAAAAAATTTATGACCGAGCCGTATATATTGAAATACGGTGAGAGAATAAATTTTGAAACCAACGCAGCTAATAGAAAGATATCAAGCCCTAGTAAGTAATTTAAAATTAAAAATTATTTTACTAGGCGGCCAGGAAAAATTGAGGAGACAGTGTGAATAACACGGCGACGAATTTTTTCCGCAGACAACAAAGCAAAATAATAATTTAATTTTAAATTTATGCCGAAAATAATTGGGATCGATCTAGGAACCACCAACTCCTGCGTAGCGGTTATGGAAGGTACAGAAGCTGTGGTGATTTCCAATGCTGAAGGTATGCGAACTACTCCTTCTGTTGTTGCCATTAAAAATGGTGAACGTTTGGTTGGCTCAATTGCCAAAGCTCAAGCTATTACTAATCCTGGTAACACCATTTATTCTGCCAAGCGTTTCATAGGACGTCAGTTTGATGAAGTTGAAGGCGAAGTAAAACGCGTTTCCTATACTGTAGAAAAAGGCAAAGGCGGTGAAGCTGAAATTATGCTTGAGGGAAAATCTCGCATGCCAGCAGAAATTGCTGCGATGGTTTTACAAAAACTTAAAGCTGATGCCGAAGCTTATCTTGGTGAAACAGTAACTGAAGCCGTTATTACTGTGCCAGCTTACTTCAATGATTCACAAAGACAGGCTACTAAAGACGCTGGTAAAATTGCTGGTCTCGATGTAAAACGTATTATCAATGAACCTACTGCTGCAGCGCTGGCTTACGGGATGGACAAAAAAGGCGCTAACAAGAAAATCGCCGTATTCGACCTTGGTGGTGGCACTTTCGACGTATCAATTCTAGATCTCGGTGATGGCGTATTCGAAGTACTCTCTACTAATGGTGATACCCATCTTGGTGGTGATGACTTTGACGGCAAAATCATGGATTGGGTAATTGCTGAATTCAAAAAAGAAAGTGGCATGGATTTAGCTAAAGATCCAATTGCTTTACAACGTATTAAAACAGCTTCTGAAAAAGCTAAATGTGCGCTTTCAACTCAACATGAAACTGAAATCAGCGAACCATTTATCGCTATGGATTCGTCTGGTGCGCCAAAACATTTGAATATCAAATTAACTCGTGCCAAGTTCGAAGATTTAGTTGCAGACCTGATCGAACGCTGCGCTGAACCATGCAAAAAGGCCATGGATGACGCCAAGATTTATACCTCAGATCTCGACGAAATCGTGCTAGTAGGTGGTGCAACTCGTACTCCAGCAATTCAAGCAAAAGTAAAGGAAATTTTTGGTAAAGAAGGTCATCGCGGTGTAAATCCAGATGAAGTAGTAGCTCTCGGCGCTGCTATCCAAGGTGGTGTACTTCAGGGAGATGTAAAGAATGTAATTCTCCTCGATGTAACTCCCCTCTCACTTGGTATCGAAACTTTGGGTGGTGTTTCAACTAAATTAATTGAAAGAAACACAACTATTCCAACCAGCAAATCTCAGGTTTTCTCAACTGCTGCTGACAATCAACCAGCTGTAGAAATTCATGTATTGCAGGGAGAACGTCACATGGCTGGAGACAACAAGTCTCTCGGTAAGTTCGTCCTGGATGGACTTCCGCCAGCACCTCGTGGTGTACCACAGGTTGAAGTAACTTTTGACATCGATGCCAACGGTATCTTGAATGTTAAAGCTACTGACAAAGCTTCAGGAAAAGTTCAACACATCACCATTACTGGCTCATCAAATATGTCTGCTGATGAAATTGAAAAGATGAAAAAAGAAGCCGAACTTCACGCCGAAGAAGATAAAAAGAAACGCGAATTCGTCGAATCCCGCAACCATGCTGAAAGTTTAATTTTCCAATCTGAAAAAACTCTTAAGGAAGCTGGCGACAAAGTTGGCGAAGATGTCAAAAAGCCAGTTCAGGAAAAAATCGAAGCTCTCAAAAAGATCCTTGAAAACAAAGAAGCTTCAACAGAAGAAATCAAGAAAGCCACTGACGAACTCTCTGAACACATCCAAAAAATCGGCGCGGCCATGTATCAACAACAACCTCAGGCAGGCACAGCTGATGATGGCGTCCGCGTCAAACAAGAAGGGACTGAAGCTGGAGCCGAACCAAAAGCCGACAATGTCACCGAAGGTGAAATCATCACAGAAAAAGAAGATGAAAAGAAAGATGAAGGTAACACTTCAGAACAAAAATAAATCATCAAAGCAGGCCTTGCGGCCTGCTTTTTATTTAAAATAAATACCCATGCTTTACATCGCCTCTGACCATGCCGGCTTTGAACTCAAAACTGAGCTTCTCAAATTTTTCCAGGAACAAAAAATCGACTGTGAAGATTGTGGTGCATTCACTCTCAATGATCAGGATGATTATCCTGACTTCATTATTCCCTGCGCTGAAAAAGTAGCTGCCAATCCAGGAAGTTTGGGCATCGTTATCGGCGGATCAGGTCAAGGCGAAGCCATTGCCGCCAACAAAGTGAAGGGTATTCGCGCCGCCCTTTGGTACGGCGGAAATCCTGACATCATCACCCTTTCCAAAGAACACAATAATGCCAATACCATTTCCCTCGGCGCTCGCTTCGTAACTATAGAAGAAGCACAAAAAGCAGTTTCGCTCTGGTTAGAAACTAAGTTTACCAATGAAGAACGTCATTTACGTCGTCTAGAAAAGCTAAATCAATACGAATGCAAGCAACTACATTAGATCAGACTAGTATTATAAATACTTTTGGTCTTTTGATAAACAAACAGTTATGCAAATGTATTACGATCAAAACGGTAAATATCTAGGCTTTGATCAAATTACTTCCAACGTCGAACCACACCTAGAAGCACGTTAGAAAATTTTGCAGGCCGAAGGCATTGTGTTATAAATTTACTGCTCAAAATATTATTTTCCCAACATGCTCGATCTCAAAGCTCTCCGTGAAAATCCAGATCAGTTCAAAAAAGCTCTGGCCAAAAAAAAAGTTAAATCCGAACCCCTCGACCAAATCCTCCAACTCGACACCAAGCGCCGTGAGCTGATGCCAGAAGTAGAAAATCTTCAGGCCGAAATTAATAAAATTTCCAAAGACATTCCTAAATCTGACGCCGAAACTCGCAATAAACTAGTTGAAAAAAGCAAAGAACTTAAAGAAAAACTCAAAGAGTTTGAACCACAGCTTGCTGAGCTCGAAGCCAAACAATATGACATTCTCGCTGGCATTCCAAATATTCCACACGACTCAGTACCTGAAGGTAAAGACGAAAATGACAATGTCGAAGTGAAAAAATGGGGAGTTATTCCGGAAATAAAAAATCCTCTTGATCACGTTGAACTAGGTACAAAGCTCGACATTCTCGATCTTGATCGTGCTACCAAAATCACCGGAACGCGTTTCGCCATTTTCAAAGGGGCCGGCGCCAAGCTGGAAAGAGCTCTAGCTGCTTTCATGCTCGATCGTCAAACAGCTGCAGGCTACACTGAAGTAATTCCTCCATATTTGGTAAATGCAGAATCTCTCTATGGCACGGGACAATTACCAAAATTTGAAGAAGACCTTTTCAAAATTCCTTTCAATGACACTCACTTCTATCTGATCCCAACAGCAGAAGTTCCAGTCACCAATATTCACCGTGACGAAATTCTCGATGGCACAAAATTACCTATCCGTTACTGTGCACTTTCACCTTGTTTCCGCAGCGAAGCTGGCAGCTATGGCAAAGACACCAAAGGTATTATTCGCCAACACCAATTCCACAAAGTAGAATTAGTCAGTTTCACAGCCCCAGAAGTTGCCGAAGAAGAATTAGAAAGATTAACAGGCAACGCTGAAGCAATCCTGGAAGCACTCGAACTTCCCTATCGCAAAATTACTCTATGCGGCGGCGACATGGGCTTTGGTTCTCACAAAACTTATGACTTGGAAGTTTGGATTCCATCTCAAAATACTTATCGCGAAATCAGTTCATGTTCTTGGTTTAGCGATTTCCAGGCTCGCCGTGCCGCTATTCGTTACAAGAGCGAATCTACCAAAGGTAAAACTCAACTCGTGCACACACTCAATGGATCTGGCCTGGCAGTAGGCCGCACTTGGGTAGCAGTGGTGGAAAATTATCAACAACCAGATGGCAGCATACTTGTACCAAAGGTTCTACAACCTTATCTGGGTGGACTGGAAAAAATCAGTACCAATTAAATATTGATCAATTCAGGATCTGTGCTATCTTTGCCCAGACTTAAATGTCAGCAGCGAAAGCTGCCAATTAAACTCCGGTTCCAACCCTTCCGGAGTTTTTTTATACAGCAAATATCAAAAATTAAGACATATTAGGCGCAAGCAGTCAAGTCATATAGCTCCTCAACCCAGGATCTGTTTCACAAAGCTAAACTTTTACTCTAAAATATGCTAAAATTTCAGTAGTAATACCAAAAACAAAACAACATGCTAGCAATTTGTTCAGAAAGTCTCCGTGGCTATGGTATCAACAGAATTTTCGACTTCGTAAAAAAAGCCGGATTTGATGGCCTCGACCTCACTATTGATCCAAAAAACTTTGATTCGCAGGATGAAAGTTACCTCAAAGAGCTGGTTGAAAAATACCAAGTACCAGTTTTATCAATCTCTACTCCAGTTACTGGTTCAGCCAAAAAGATTGAAAGCGCTATCGAAATGGCTAAAGTCCTTGGCACAAAAGTTATCATTATTCAACCCCCACGCATTTTTGATTTCAAATATGCCAATTGGTTAAAAAACGAAATTCCTAAACTCCGTCAAAAAGAAAATATTTCCATCGCCCTGGAAAATGCTCCTTCCGAAACTTTCCTAGGCATCATCCCTGAACATTCTATGAACAACATGATGGATTTAAAAAAATTCAAACATGTCTGTCTCGACACAACCAGAATTGCAACCCGAAAAGAAGATTTAATTCGCGTCTACAAAGCGCTCAAGCCATATCTAGTTCATGTACATTTGAGCAATGTTAAAAATGGTATTTCTTACAATTTGCCTCAAGCCGGCATTTTACCAATTGAAAGTTTCCTGACTAAACTCAAGCAAGATGGTTTCCCAGGAACAATTTCTATAAAAATTAATTCTAAATTCCTCAGCGTAGGTGATGATGCCAAGCTGCTCAAAGAACTTAAAGGTTTGAAGGAATTCTACGATACTTATTTCACCAATATCAAAACCGTCAAAAGCGATTCATAGTGAGTAAAATTCTACAATTTCAAAATGTAAATAAAAATTACTCACTTGGCCCCAACCAAGTTTTGGCTTTAAACAATGTTAACCTTGAAATCAAAAAAGGTGAATTTGTTGCCATTACTGGACCTTCTGGCTCAGGCAAATCGACCATGCTTCATCTACTTGGTCTGCTCGATCAGCCTAGCAGTGGAGAAATAACTTTCAACAATCATAAAACACATAAACTCAGCGAAAAAAAACTTTCCGTAATTCGTAATCAACAAATCGGCTTTATTTTTCAGGACTTTTTATTGCTGGAGGAATTATCTGTCTTCGACAATATAGCGCTGCCTTTACTGATTCATTCTGGCCGCAGCAAACTCACTTCAATTGAACATGATCGCGTAATGAAACTGTTAGTAGAATTAGGCCTGGCTGAAAGAGCGCATCACCTCCCCTCTCAAATTTCTGGAGGACAAAAACAACGTACTGCCATTGGAAGGGCATTGATTACCGAGCCAAAAATCATTCTGGCCGATGAACCTACAGGCAATCTAGATACACATACAGGAGAACAAATAATTAAATTACTCACTAAACTTTCCGAAAGCACAGGTTCCACTTTGATTGTAGTAACTCACGATCAGAAATTAGCCCAACAGGCAGACCGCATCATTAAAATAATCGACGGACAAATACAATAATGCTGACCAAACTCATTTTCACCAATTGGAAAAATAAACCCTCACGTCCCCTCTTAACTGTAGTAACCTTTACAATTGGCTTGAGTTTATTAATTATTTTTCTTGGACTAATTACTGGCCTAGAAAATTATTTCCGTGGCAATGTCACAGCCAGCGGCAACTTGAATCAAATCAATGTACAAACCAAAGGTCGCCAACTGTCACTCAGCCCAACCAACCTCTTCAATCAGAGCTCCATTAGCACTGATCAATTAGAAAAAATCCGCGCCCTGCCAACAGTTCAAAGCGTTTACGCCCAAAACACCATCAAAGGAATTTCCTCACTGCAAGTCGGCCTCTTTGGTCGTTGGCTACAAACTGACACTTTACTTTTTGGAGCCGAATATGATGAAATCAAAGACAGTGGTGTAAAGCCCGAAGTTTGGGGCAATCACGCTGAACCATTCCCAGTAATTGTCTCAAGCAAAATTCTCGATATATATAATCTGTCTTTCGCCAAAGTAAATAATTTACCAGAGCTTACTCCAGACATATTACTTGGTAGTGATATAGACATTCTACTCAATCAATCGACTTTTTATCCAGACAGTAAACTCACACCAAAAGTTTTCCATGCCAAAATTGTCGGCTTCTCTCCAAAGGCCACATTAATTGGTATCACACTTCCTGCCGCAACCATTACAGAGATCAATCAAAAATTTCTCGATCAAGAAGAAGTTGATTATCTCGACTTAACTGTCACAGTTAAAAATTTCAAAGACTTAGATCGAACTCGCCAGGAAATCGAAAAATTAGGCCTCGAAACCAGTACAGTGACCGAATCACTCGATCGTCTCAACTCCTATTTCCTGACCGTAAATCTGGTGATGAGTATTTTGTTCTTCTTAATTCTCTTGATGGCAGGTCTGATGTTAGCTTCAACTCTTATCGCCAAAATTGCCGAGAAACAAAAAGAAATCGCCATCTTAAAAGCGCTAGGCCTGACTAGCAAACGCATTGCCAAACTTTTTCTAATCGAAGGTGCGATGCTGGCCGCCATCTCTGCACTACTGGCTTCACTTATTGTTATCCCGCTAAGTCTATTGGCCAATTCCTGCTTCGCTCAATATTTCAATACCATTATCAATAAACCAAATCCAC
>CAUJDC010000045.1 GCA_963169815.1 Patescibacteria group bacterium
TACTTTAATTACATATATGGCGATTATTTATCAGATGTCTTCGATTTATTAGTTCATTATTTTTTCGGACGCATGATATTTAAAATGTTAGGCCAACATGATACTCAAATATATAGTTTAGATATACTGGTTATTATTGCTGCTGCTGGAATAAAACATCAAAAAAGTTTAAAAATCAAAGTAGCTGGGGTTTTAGCCAAGACTGGAAAAAAAGTTCTAACTGTTGGCCCACTTAAATGGGTAGCTCCTCTTGCCCAGAAAGGACTTTATAAAGTTCTAAAGAGCCATGATTATGAAAAAACTTCTGGTGTGATGCGCGAAACTTTCCTGAAAGTAATTGATGAAGATTTAAAAGATAATGTTGTTCAGGGAGCAAAAAATCCTGCTTTAATTTTCTGGGGAAAGAAAGATACCTATGTACCAGTATCTGACGCCAGACTTATTCATTTAAAAATACCTGGAAGCAAGTTGATTATTTATCCAGACGGCAAACACGGGATACATCGTACAAAGGCTGAGGAAATTGCCAATTTGGTGAATGAATTTATTAAATAATTATGTTTGAACAGTTTTTTAATAGTGCAGTTGGTTTTTGGTTAATTGTTGCTATTGGATTGGCCAGCACTATCAATGGTGCTCTTTACTATACTTATTTTTGGCAATTGAAAGAGTATCGCTGGGATAGAATGAAAGATTTTTTGAGTACAAAAAGTGGCAATAAAAAAATCTTCACCCAGAGTTTTGTTCTAAAATGTATTGCTGTGTTTAGCCTTATATATGCGTTTATTGACCCGGCCATTATAACAAGAATCCGAGACGAACATATTTGGTTGGCGATGACGGTGATCGCGATCATTGATTGCGCGGGCTTGGGTTGGAGAGTGTTGAAGAAGAAATTCTATCGGCCGGTCTGGACTGGCAAAGCATTAACTATAGTACTCTGGACTATAATGCTTTCAATCTTATTGGGACCAGTTTTGACTAGACATTTTGATCCAGTTACTTGGACGCTTTCAGCTGCGATTATTTCTCCATTTGTGAATACATTTTTGGTAGCTTTACTAGATCCGTTCACTCAATTATCTAAAGGGCATAAACTCGCCGCAGCCAATCGTAAAATAGCGCAGATGCAAGAACTAAAAGTCATCGGGATAACAGGAAGTTATGGCAAAAGTTCTGTGAAAGAATTTTTAAGCCAAATGCTGGAAAAGAAATTCAATGTCTTGAAAACTCCTGGAAATACTAATACAGAAATTGGGGTGGCTGAAGTAGTTTTGCGAAGCTTAAAACCAGAACATGAAGTATTTATAGTAGAGGCTGGGGCGTATAAAATCGGTGAAATTAAAAAAATTGCTGAGATGGTCAAACCTCGCGTCGGAATTATAACTGCTGTGAAGGATGCACATTTAGGACTTTTTGGCAGCCTAGAAAACATCAAGACGGCCAAGTTTGAATTGATTGAAGCTTTGCCAGAATTTGGCGTGGCTATTTTCAATAATGATAATGCTGGCTCCGCGGAGCTTGCTGCTAAAGCAAAAAATAAAGTAATTCGTTATGGAAAAAGTGAGGGTTCAGATTTGAAAGCTGAAAAATTGGAAGCTAATGTTGATGGAGTGAGTTTTGAAGTCAAAGGTGTGAAGTTTCATGCCCCCCTACCTGGACTCCAAAATGTTTCTAATATATTGGGTGCGATGGCAGCAGCTCTGGAATTTGGGATGAAATTGGAAGAATTGATTGATCCGATTGCTACTTTGAAGTTGCGTGAACACACATTAACTATCAAAAAAGTTTCGGCGGATTTGGTTCTAGTTGATGACACTTATAACGCTAATCCAGATGGTGTAATTGCCGGCCTGGATTATTTGAGTTTGTATAAAGATTGGCAGAAAATTTTGGTATTTCCAGGAATGCTGGAACTTGGTGAAAAAACTGATGATGAGCATCAAAGAGTGGCTGGTAGGATGGTTGAGGTTTGTGATTTTGTTGTACTGACATCACATGATTTTGACAAACCTTTGATGAAAGCTTTTGAAAAGAAGAAATACAATAGTTATAGCCACTATATTGAAAATCAAACCGGCATTGCAGAACTATTAAAGGAAAAATCTGCTGGGAAAAAAACTGTGATATTATTCGTCAGTCGCGGTAGTGAATTGGTCATAAAAAAATTATCCTAATGGGACTCCGAGTTGTAAATATTGGTTTATCTCCAAACAATACCTGGAAAGACACTCTTGTTGCTGCCGGGCAGATTTTTTTACCTTGGAATTGGTTGAGCTGGAAAAAAGGCCAGGCTCGAATAGAGCTGGAAAAGAAATTCTCTGATTGGCTGGGGGTGGAAAAAAGTTATGCAGTTGGGAGTGGGCGCGAAGGGCTGTATCTGATTTTGAAAAGTTTGAATCTAGAAGCAGGCGATGAAATTATTTTGCAAGGATTTACCTGCATGGTGGTAGTGAATAGTATTGTTTGGGCAGGGCTCAAACCAGTGTTCGTAGATATGGACGACAATTACAATTTAGATGCAGAAAAACTCCGTGAAAAAATTGGTCCACGAACTAAAGCTGTGATTGTTCAACATACTTTTGGCATATCAGCTAACCTGGAAAAAGTTTTAAAAATCTGTCGCGAAAAAAATCTACTTTTGATCGAAGATTGTGCTCATGCCATGGGTACGGAATATCAAGGCCGAAAAGTTGGAACCTTTGGTGACCTGAGCTTTTTTAGTCTTGGCAGATCGAAGGTAATTTCCTGCGTTAGTGGTGGAATAATCCTGGTAAATAATAAAAAGTATCAAGAAAGTTTGGCTAAAGAAGTAGAAGCTTGCAGCGAAATTTCTACCGGGAAAATTCTCCAATATCTGTATCATCCACTAGTTTGCTCAAAAGCGAAATTTTTATATGGCGTTCAGATTGGAAAGTTGACCATGGTGGTAGCTCAAAAACTAAGACTGATCAACTTTGAAGTAACACCCGCTGAAAAGGCTGGTAAAATGGTAAAGCCATTCCCTACTTTACTTCCAAACGCATTGGCAAAAGTTGCTTTGGTGCAATTTAGCTTGCTGGAGAAATTTAACGCGCGCAGAATAGCAATTGCTGAAAAATATTTTCAAAAATTGGCTAATGTTGAAGGACTCAAGCTTCCACAAAAAAGTGCTGGATCGATTTGGTTGCGTTTCCCCATTCTGGTTGAAAATCCTGGAAAACTTATGGCAGCAGCCAAGAACGAGGGTGTGATTTTGGGCGATTGGTATACTGTACCAGTTGCACCACCTGGTATTGATAAAGAAAAAAGTTTTTATCAAGATGGCAGCTGTTCGAATGCTGAAAAAATCTGTAAACAGATTGTTAACTTACCAACACATCAAGCAGTTACGGACAAAGATTTAGAAAAAATAATTAAAATATGCTCAAAATAAGACTAACTAAAAATCAGCAAGAATATGACGCTGGCCAAAGCTGTATTGCCCTGGAGAATCGATCTTTTCTGCAGTCTTTTGAATATGGGGAAATGCAGGGGAAAATGGGAAATGAGCCTGTTTATATGCTGGTTGAAAATCAAGATGATCAAATAATTGGATCACTACTCGCCATACTTTTCAAAGCAAAAAGAGGTCGTTATTTATTTATGCCTTATCCAGTATTGGATAAAAAAATGATGGAGGTAATATTGCCACATTTAAAAGCATTGGCAGGAACTCTGAAAATAGATTTCTTGCGTATCAGTCCGATGATTGATGACAATGATGAAAATAAAAAATGGATGAGCGAGATGGGTTTCAGACATGCACCAGTTCATATGATGCATCCAGAGCTACTATGGTTACTTGATCTGACCAAATCAGAAGAAGAGCTGCTTAAAGATATGCGCAAGAATACCCGTTATGGCATCAAGCAGGCAGAAAAAATGCAAATACAGGTGAAGAGCGGTGCCAGCGAAGAATTGCTGAAACAATTTTATGAAATTCATGAGGAAACATCAAAGAGACAACACTTTGTTCCATATCCTTGGACATATTTGAAGGCACAATTGGATGTTTTCGCACCAAAAAATGAAATTAAAATTTACATTGTTGAGCATGAAGGCAAACCGATCGCAGGTGCAGTGATCATGTTCTCTGGCCCGGAAGGGATTTATCATCATGGCGCTTCACTTTCCGAGTTCAATAAAATTCCTGCTTCATATCTGATTCAATGGGAAGCAATCAAGGAAGCCAAGAAACGGGGCATGCCTCGATATAATTTCTGGGGTGTGGTAGACAATGCGCCTAAGCATCCATGGGCGGGGCTGAGTTTTTTCAAAAAAGGTTTTGGTGGATATGGTCGTGCGATTTTGCATGCCCAAGATTTGCCAATCACACCAAAATACTGGTTTAATTTTGTAGTAGAAACCATTCGTAGAATTAAGCGAGGTTATTAGGTCTTTTAGAAGGCATTTTTCTTGACCCATATCACTTGGACAACTAGAATGTCTGTGCATTTTCAGTGCTGGTTGAATGACTTTTCCGGTCTAATTAAAATGTTATACAAAAATGGGATTTTTTAAGAAAACACAAAAGCAAGCTGGAGGTAAATTTTTCATCACACTGGATATAGGAACAGAGGTTGTCAAAGCCCTGGTCTGTTCTGCTGAAGGTGATCGCGCCCGTATCCTCGGAGTTGGTCGTCAAAAACAACGACTTGGTGATATGTCCAGCGGCGCTGTTACTGATATTGGCGCAGTGATAAACAACTGTAATGAAGCAATTAAAAAAGCTGAGAAAATGGCTGGAGTCTCGGCGGACCAATTGGTGATGGGGATTGCTGGGGAACTGGTAAAAGGTTCAACCACGACTATTTCCTATACTAGACGTGAGCCCGATACGAAGATTGATTTATCCGAACTTAAAAATATCGTTCATAAAGTACAATGGAAAGCATTTGATGAAGTACGTTCTGAAATGGCTTATGAAACTGGTTACAATGAAATTGATATCAAACTGGTAAATGCTGCAATCGTAGATGTGAGAATTGATGGTTATAAAGTAGCAAATCCACTGGGTTTCCAAGGGAAAGAAGTAACTATCAGTATTTTCAATGCTTTTGCCCCACTAGTTCATTATGGTTCACTGCAAACTATTGCAGCAGAATTGGATTTGGACCTTTTAGCTATCACAGCTGGACCTTATGCTTTGGCGCGTTGTTTGAGTCAGGAAGATGGGGGTAATTTGAGCGCTATTTTTGTGGACATTGGTGGAGGTACGACTGATTTGGCTGTGGTTTCTAATGGTAGCGTTGAAGGAACAAAGATGTTTACTCTAGGTGGTAGAACTTTCACCAAAAGATTGGCGCAGGCATTATCAGTTAGTTTCGAAGATGCTGAGAAAATTAAACTGGCCTATTCAGACGAGAAGTTGGAGAAGCAATCGCATCGTATTGTTAGAGAGGCGATGAAGAGTGATTGCGAAGTTTGGATTTCTGGAGTGGCACTGACTTTGGCTGAAATGGAGAAAATCGATATCTTGCCTTCTAAAATTTATCTGTGTGGGGGAGGATCACTGCTTCCTGAAATTAAAGAGGTTTTGGAAAGTAGGGATTGGGCTCAGCAATTGCCGTTCACTAAGAAGCCCACTATCAGCTTCCTCGAACCTAAGATGATCAGCAATATTCATGATGAAACCAGACAGCTAAAAACTCCAGTGGATGCGCCAACGATGGCTTTAGCAAATATTGGACTTGAATATATTGGCGAAGAACAGATACTCGCTAAATTACTCAAAAAAGTAGTTCGCTTAATGCAAATTTAATATGGCCATGCAAAAAAGAAAAATACAGGCAAAACCAGAACAAGAAGTTAAAAAGTCTAAAGCTAGACCTGTAAAAAAAATACTTTATCTGGAAATTGATGATGAAGTAACGACCATTTATGACAAACTTAGCAGACTGAAGTTTAAAAATATTTATCTGGTTGTTCCGCAAAGAGCTGTACTTTTTCAAAGTGCGATTAATTTAAAGATTTTAAAAAGAAAAGCTGAGGACTTGGATAAAAAAGTTTTTATTGTCACCAACGACTCAACTGGATTTAACTTAGCAAAAAGAGTTGGTTTTGAAGTGTTCGACAAAGTGGAAGGACATGGCCACCCCGCGCTAGTTTCTGGCAAATTCAAAGAAAACGCTGAAAATGAAATTACTCCACTCAAAGCTTCTGTGAATAGTTTGTCTGATGCTTCACCAAGTCGCCGTGATGAAAAGAAATTCTCAATTTCCGATCTAGTGAAAAAAACTGGGGAAAAACTACAAATTCTGCCAAAGAATTTAATTCTGAGTAAAAAAGATTCAACACCTGTTAATTCCAAGAAAAAGGAAGGCCAAAGCAAATCATCGTTAGTGCTGATTGCTCCAAACAAAAGAGCATTATTCACATTGGTGGCAGTGAGTTTGATTTTGTTACTTGCGATTTCTTATATTGCGCTGCCCGGTGCCACTCTTGTGCTCACTCCAAAATCCAATGTAATTGAAGTACCTAAAAATGTGATTTTGGCTGATGTAGATAAGAATCGAGCTGAACTTGATGTTCGCCCAGCAAATACAATTCCTAGCTATAAGATTACTACTCAGATCGATAAAGTATTTACTTTCCCTGCGACTGGAAAGGATGCTCAAGGTGGAAAGAGTTCTTCAGGTAAGGTAAAAATTCAAAATACTTCCAATAATGATTGGCCGCTAATTCCAAAAACACGTTTCCAAACCGCGGATGGGCTAGTTTTCAGAATAGATAAACAAGTAAGCGTTCCTGCCGGTACTGTAGACAAACCAGGAGAACTGGAAGTAACTGTGGTAGCTGACGCAGTTGACGCATTCGGCCAACCAGTTGGAGAAAAAGGTAATTTAAAAGCTGGAGTGAAGTTCTTCCTACCGGCTCTGTCTGCTGAAAATCAGAAGAAAATTTTTGCAACCAGTACTACTGATTTTGCCGGTGGCGTAACAAATATTGTGAAGTTTATCAGTAAAGAAGATTTGGCGGCCGCAAAAGCAAAGATGGAGACAGATTTGAAAGCGTCTGCAGAAGCCGAGCTGAAAGCGATTGTAACCAAAAAAAATGAAGCACAAAGCACTAGACTGGCCTTACTGATTGGCAAAGGTTTAGTTGAGTATGGTACGCCGAAAGTAACTATTCCACCAAATCTGGAAGGTCAAAAATTAGAATCCTTTGATGTAAAAGGAAATTTAGTTATCAGTGGTATCGCTTATGATTTGGATGAGCTCCTGGGAGTACTTAAGAAAGAAATTCGTTTGAAGAAAAATCCTGAAAAGACTTTAGCCAGCATAGATGAAGATTCTTTGACTTATAAGATAGTCAACGTTGATAAAGACGCGGCTAAGGTTACTATTACGGCCACTATTCAGGGTATTGAAGAGTATGAGATCAGTCCAAAGAAGGAAAATGGTGATCGATTGATTAAGAAAATCAAAGAAAGTATTGTGGGTAAGAAAATCGATGAAGCCAGAGACTTTATTCAGAATTTACCGGAAATTGAAAAAGCTGAAGTAAAGACTTGGCCGGCTTGGGCACCAACACTACCTTCTGTCCCTGATAATATTCAGGTGGAGATTAAACATTAAGACTGGTTCAGGCTATTGACTTTATCTATATATATTGTATAATAGGCTCTTATTAAATCAGAGACCTATGCTACAAAATGAACAAAATGGCTATGACAAGCCACAATTCGACAGCAGAGTGAAACATGTGATGGCCCTGGAAAATGCAGTGATTTTATTGACTAGAACAGCCGCTATTTTGGCTATTAGTCTGGTTTTTGGTCTGATTTTCAGTAGTTTTGCCCATGCTGAAGCCATTCACAATCTTTTTATAGTGCCTTATGTAAAATTAACTCCTTCAGGAGCTGCGGTTCTTCAGCCTCAAACTGGAGGCGGATACAATTCAATCAATGATGGAGGCATCACTAAGCCAATAAACACAGTAGTTGAAGCTGGAAAACAGTCTAATTTTAACGGTGTATCTACCTATCGGGCACCGAAATATGACGCTTTTTCAAATGACAGCTTAAATCAGTATATTCCCCTACCTGAAAGCAATGTCAGTACTGCACAGGAGGTAGACTTTAACATTAGAACCAATCGTCCGGGATCCAATGATAACACTGCTGGAACAACACAAACCACTTTTACTTTTACTGGTATAGTTAACTCCAAATCGACCAATGCTGGAGATTTTGAATATCGCTGGGACTTTGAAAATGATGGAGAAATAGATGGATATTTTTCGATTTTTAATTCAATCAGCCATATCTTCAAAGAACCTGGCCAATACACAGTTAGAATGGAAGTTTTGAGCCCAAATGGCGAAGTAAGCGCTGTCACACATCAAGTATATATTGCTGATAATGACGCGCCACAAGCATATTTCACAGTAGATAAAAATACCGCCCCTCAAAATAGTATTATTCGCTTTGACACATCATTATCCAACGATAATCAGTATGAAAGAGGCAATTTAACTTATAGATTCGATTGGAATGGTGATGGCAATTATGATACTCCAGCTCAAGCCAAAACCAGCTGGGCACATCAATTCAGAGAAGTTGGAAGTTATAATGTAATTATGGAGGCCGCAGATCCAGAAGGTTCAACCGCCAGAGCTCAAATAGTTATAAATATTTTGGATGACAATGCACCATCAGCTGCCCTGTCTATAGAAAGATTGTCAGATCTGCGCTACAGCTTTGATGGATCTAGTTCAAGCGATGACTTTACTCCGAAAAATAAACTGAGATTCCGCTGGGATTTTAACTATGAAGGATCTAATGACATAAATTTTGATACAAGCTGGAGTTTTTCACCCAAATTTACTGGCAATTATAGGGTTGGTGGAGCGAAAAATGTGCGTTTGCAGGTAATGGACGAACAGGGCTTTATGGATGAAACTTTTGCCCAAATTGATGTACCTTGGCCAGAACAGTATTTCGAGTTAGTGGCGAGCGCTTTAAATTAAGTAAAATTTGATGGCCTGGATATTTACTCCAGGCCATTTTTTTGGTATAATGCAGAGATTTACTAAATCTAAAAAAATGCAAAATCAAAATAAAATATTGATTACCACCGGAATAATTGCGCTATCAACTCTGTTTACTGTACAGATTGTTTTGGCTGGTCCATCAGATAATCCAGCTAGTGGTAATTTGCCTGATGCCAGGTTTAACACAGTTACAGTCAACAATACGGCTGGAGCTGAGGGGATAAATGTAACGACCAATAACACAGGATATGCAGGCAGATTCATAAATAATTCATCTACAGGCCTAGGCGCCATATCTGCACTTTCTCTGAATCCTAATGGTTATGGTGTAGTTGGTTATAATGCAACGTCTACTGGCAATGGAATTGGCGTGTATGGTTACTCTCTGATGAATACTGGTTTATTTGGTTTCTCTGCAGGAGGCAAAGCTGTGTTTGGTCAGGCCGGTGCGGCGATATCTGCCATAGGAGCTTACTTTTCCAAAACTGGCTCAAATAATAATGCGACTTTAGCTTCATCAAACGCAGCATTAAGTACAAATGGGAATGTGGAATTTAATAATGGTAAGTTTTATATACAAAATGTGATTGCCAACCGTGACCCAGGTACTCCGGTAGTAGTTGAAGACTCTGAAGGTATTGAAATTTCAACTGGTACTGGACTTAGTAGCAATCTGTATATAAAACCATCCACTACTTTTGGGATCAATGCAGAAATTGGATTTAAAGATCCAAGTGAAAATGACTATTTCCAAATCTCAGGTTCTAAAGGGTTAGAACTGAGGCCAAATCAGATTTCAGATCCAAATTCGGTAATCCGGATTATTAACTCCTATTACAAACCTTCAGTTACTGCGCCAAAGATTGATATAATCGCAAGTGATTTCAGTCAAGCCCCCTTAAATGTGGAGGGTGGTATCGAAACTGATGGCAATCTGAAGATAGGTGGCACTGCATCTAAACCAGGTGGTGGAGCATGGCTTACTTCATCAGATATTAGACTCAAAGATATTCATTCAACATTCACACGTGGTTTGGAAGATCTAATGAAGATACAACCGATATCATATAATTATAAAAAAGATAATGTCAAAGGACTGCCATCAGATCATACCTATATAGGAGTAATTGCACAGGAAATTCAGAAAGCAGTGCCGGAGGCTGTTTCCGAGGGCAGTGATGGATATTTGGTAGTAAATAATGATCCAATTATCTGGACCATGCTCAATGCAGTAAAGGAGCTGAAATATAATACTTCTGCAGAAATTGATAAGTTAAGAGCAGAAAATAATGATTTAAAAAAGAGGCTGGAACAGTTAGAAAATAAATTAAAATAATCAATATGAAAACCATAAAATTTTCTGTCTTTTTGGGAATAATGTCCATACTGGTTGCTACTCAATTAACTATGGCTGCACCAAGTTCCCCTCCCCCATCTCCAAATTTGCCGGATGCTACATTTAACTACGTAACTGCTAATAATGGCGCGCAAGTTACTGCAAATAATTCTACATGGAGCCTTTCTACTACTAATAATGATACGACAAGTGTGGCTGCCTTCAAAGGAGCAATTCAAGCTACTACAGCCCATCCTGATGGAGCGGGTTTATATGCTCAAAATATAAGTGGTGTGGGCGGATATGGTGTTTTGGGATCTGCTCCGGCGGGTGTAGGTATATTCGGATTATCAAGTACTGGAAATGGCGTGTATGGCAGATCTAGTGCCAGTACTGGTGTGGCTGGCAGCTCAGATAGTGGTATTGGAGCACAGGGTTTATCAATAAGTGGCGTTGGTGTTTGGAGTTTTTCTAACTCTGGGATTGGTTTGCAGAGTATGGTGGGCGAAGATTCACCTATGGCAGGCAGTTTTTTAAATTCACCTGCAGGTATTACAGTTGATATTGGAACTGATGCTTATGCAATTAATGCCAGTGGAAAACCATCGCAATTTTCTAATGGTTCAAATATAGTGCAATTAGCTAATTCTGCATATGGAATTACGACGACTCGCAGTATTTACGCAATGTCTACTGCCACAGGTGGGGCAGCAACTATAACTGCTTTTCTTAGCAGTTTATACAATGGCAACGCAATTAATGCCTACACTTATAATCCCAACTCAAGAACTATCTATGCATATAATGGTGGAGGTAACTATGCTATACACGCATATAGCAATTCTCCAGCCACCGCAGTAGTCTATGTTGATGGTGGGGCCACATCAATTTACACCACAGGTAACAATAAGCAACCGGGTGGAGGTTCATGGTTGGCCACTTCAGATATTAGACTAAAGGATGTACATTCTAAATTTGATAAAGGATTGAAAGAGCTGCTTTCTTTGGAACCAATCAAATATAATTATAAAAAAGATAATCCAGAAGATTTACCAAGCGATAAGGAATATGTTGGCTTGTCTGCTCAAGAAGTACAAACAGTGATTCCAGAAGCAGTTTCTACTGACAATAAAGGTTACTTACAGATCAGCAATGACCCAATCATTTGGACTATGCTTAATGCTATCAAAGAGTTGGCTGGTAAGGATGAGGCTTTGAAGCAGGAAAATAATGAACTCAAATCAAGAGTTG
>CAUJDC010000046.1 GCA_963169815.1 Patescibacteria group bacterium
CCGTAGGAAAGAAAAAATAGCTGAATAAATAAAAAAGCCCCTGATCAATCAGGGGCTTTTTTGGTGAACATACCTCGCCTTGACAGCAAGGGTATGGAGGTTCACGGTGTCATTTTAGCTCTTCAAAAAGTCTCCACCATCGCGATCTTCTGGGACTTTTTCTACTGCTTCCTCTTCTTGTACTTCTTCAGCTACACCAGCATATTCATTACCATAAGAAGCTGTGACAGCCAGGAAATCATTGCCCCAATTGAGATAATACCAATTGTAAATCATAGCGAGAGTGGCTTGGAAGAAGCCAATACTTGCCCAGATAATTGGGACAGCAGTGAAGAGCAAGATAGTTGTGCTCTTGAATAATTGGAAAATAAACAGGTTAACGGCAGTGGCAACGAGCACGCCGATAACGGTCGTATAAACACCTAAAAGTGGATAACGCTGATCATTGAGTATTTCCATAATCAAGGCACTGGCTGTGGCCACCAAAACGATTTGGATTCCAGCTGCATAGGCAGTGAATTCCAAACTAGTGGTTGAAGTAGTTAGATAAATCGGCGCCACGAAGAGGAAAATAACCAGATTAATAATAAAAATCTGGTAAATCGCGGTGATAATGCGTGGATAGCGATAGCGTTCAGTATAAGAAAGCAAGAGTGGCGAAAGCATGCTGGAAACCAGAGAAGTAACAAAAATCATGGTTATCAAGATGACAATGAAAATTGGACTAATTTGTTCTGTTGTAGCTTCAGCTGGACTGAGTACTGGCTGGAGAATTGAGGAAGAAGCCAAGAAAATAAGTAAAAGCACAATAGAGCCAAAAACACCTCCACAGAATCCCAGGAAAGTTTTAGCAAAAAGTACGAATAATGATACCTGTCTTGGCCCGTAGGCCTCAGAAGCTGGCGCGTAAACCACTTGCTGCACAGGTACTACTGATGACATCACTGATTGAGTAGGCTGAACTGGAAGCTGTTCTACTGGTTGCACGGGTTGTTGATTTGGCGTTGTGTTTTGGTCTTGCATGTTTATTTGCCTTATTTGAATCTCTTAATTTTATCATAAAAAACGATAATTAGGAAGATACTGACGGTCAGAAAGCTGTCTGCCAGATTGAAAACTGGGAATTGACCAATTTGAATGAAATCTATAACGAAACCATAATGGAAGCGATCCAGCCAATTCCCTATTGCCCCAGCCAAAAATAGACTATAAAGCAAAGCTACTCTCCAACGTTGTAAATTAAGGTTTTTAGCCAGAAAAATAGCTAGAGCCAGAATGAAAATTGGAATTATGGCTAGTAAAAACCATTGAGGTAGAGCAATGCTAAAGGCTATTCCAGTGTTTTTCTCTAGTTTTAAGCGAAAGAAATCGCCGATTATGGACTGATCAATAACAGCCGAGTAGAGGGCCAATTTGACGAATTGGTCTAAAAGCAATAATGGTAAAGTGAAGAGAAAAACTCGAATTGCCCAATGGGCGGTTTTGGAAAATGGCATAGCATCGCTAAAAATGTGTCTAGAAGATAACAAAAATTTAGGCAATTATTCAAGCTGAGTTAATTGCTTTTGAAAGGTTGGTTTGTTAGTATTTCGGGGCTGTAGACTTAAGTTTTTAGATGAAGAAGTGGTTTTCCAAAAAAAGAGCTCAACCTGAACGAAAAAGTGGTAAAAAAGTCGATGGTATTTTGCTGATTATAGTGATTGTTTTGATGATTTTTGGGTTGGTGATGATTACCAGTATTGGTGTGCCAAAATCAATTCAACTTTCTGCGCCGGATGTACTTTATCCTAACTGTGAAGACCAGGGCGTAGATTGTTACCTACTCTTCCGTAATCACCTGATTCGCTTGGCGATTGGCTTTGTGATGATGGTGGCAATGGCTAAAATTAGTTATAAATTCTGGAAAAAAACTGCTCCTTTCTGGTTTATGGCCACTTTGATAGTATTGTTTATAGTACTTTTTTTAGGCTCAAAATACACAACCTTTGCCAGATCTTGGTTAATTCTTTTCAATACTTCTATTCAGCCAACAGAGTTTGCCAAGCTGTTTTTAGTGTTCTATTTAGCAAGTTGGTTGGAAAAAAAGAAGGAAACGATCACTTCTTTACAGAATGGCTTTCTACCTTTCTGCGTGATTGTGGGGGCTTTGGCTTTACCAGTTGTATTACAGCCGGATTTGGGAGGAACATTGGTGATCGCTATGATTGCCACTTCGATGTATTTCGTAGCGGGTGCCAGAGTGAGACATTTGGCCTTAGGCCTCTTGATCGTGACATTAGCGGGTTTTGTCTTGGTATCGAATTTATCTCACTTGAAACAGCGTTTTTCGGCCTTCTTAACTAGTGAAGTGTCCTGTAAAGAAGATTATTGCTGGCAAACTGAACAATCAAAAATCGCTATTGGTAGTGGTGGATTCTGGGGTAAAGGTCTGACGCAGGGCGTACAAAAATCTTATTGGTTACCTCAGGCTACGGATGACTTTATCTTTGCCGCATCTGCTGAAGAGCTTGGTTTCATTCGTATCAGCTTGCTAGTAATTGCTTACGCTGTGATTGCCTGGAGAGGCATGGTGATTGCCCGTGGCGCAGAAAATAAATTTGTACAATATACAACGATAGGACTGACTTCCTGGATTGTTTTTCAGGCTTTTATTAATATTTCTGTAAATATTGCACTGATGCCGGTAACGGGTATTACCCTGCCGTTTATCAGCTATGGTGGCTCATCAATGCTTTCAGTATTGGTGGCAACCGGAGTTTTATTACAGTTATCTAAACATTCAGATTATGAAAATAGTAGTAGCAGGAGGGGGAACAGCAGGCCATATTATTCCCAACTTAGCTCTTCTTAAAAAACTGGAGGAGAAAGTAAACAATTTAGACGTTCTCTATATTGGTTCCTGGAAAGGCATGGAAGCTGACCTGGTAACTGAAGCAGGCTACGATTTTAAAGGAATTAGTTGCGGTAAACTCCGCAGATATTTTAGTTGGGAAAATTTTCTGGATATATTTAGGACACTTTGGGGGATTTTACAGAGCATTGGAATTATCTGGAAATTCAAACCTGAAATAGTTTTTTGTAAAGGCGGATATGTAAGTACACCTGTAGCAATTGCAGCATGGTTATGTAGAAAACCTCTAATCATCCACGAATCAGATTTGGAGATGGGATTGGCTAACAGAATTGCTTCAAAATTTGCCAAATATGTTTGTGTATCTTTTCCTGAAACTATTGAGAATTGGAAAAAAAGCAAACCCGCTCTAGCTGCCAAAATGTTTTTGAGTGGCAGCCCAGTGCGTGCTGAACTACGTCAAGGAATAGCTGAAAAAGGCTGGGATTTTACAGGATTTAAACCTGGCAAAAAAGTGATTTTAATCATGGGAGGTAGCCAGGGAGCGCAATTTATTAATGAACTGATTTGGTTCAATGAATCAAAACTATTAGAGAAATACCAATTGGTTCATGTTTGTGGCAAAGGAAAAATTACTTCTGACATCAAACATCAAGATGGATATTTTAGTTGTGAATATATTGGAGAAGAATTGAAAGATGTTTATGCAATTACTGATTTAATCATCGGTAGAGCAGGGGCTAATTCTCTGGCTGAAATTGCTTATTTATCCAAGCCAGCTATTTTGATTCCGTTGGTTGTGGGAAGCCGTGGTGATCAGGTTAGTAACGCTGAATCTTTTGCCAAGAATCATCCGGTAATTATTTTGAATGAAAAAGAAATTGATTATCATCAATTGGACTTGTTAGCCAGGATTGAACAACTCTTGAAATTACCAATTAAGTCGAATGACTCGGCGAACGATGATGCTTCTGCTAAAATAGTGGAGTTAATCTTAAAAACTACTCAGTCATATGGCCAGACCAAAGCTTAAAATTGGCGTGAATGGAAGATTTTTTACCAATAAAAACACTGGTATTGGTCGCTACTGTTTGAATATTTTTCCAGAAATTGCCCGCCAATTTCCAGAATTGGAATTGGTGATTGCCATACCTGAAAAGCTGGATAGTGAGTTGGATAAGCATTTGCGCTATCAAAATAATTTGCAGTTTATCTTGGTCAAGGAAAATCGATTTTTAAGACGTTTTCAGCCAGGATTGTCCAAATATATTTGGGAAAGAATTCAGCTTTGCCGATTTTTCAAAGAAGAAATGGTCGACATTGTGCATAGTCCCTATCCTGATTTATGTGCTGGTACTGAGCATATGCCAAAGGTAGTCACGGTGCATGACATTATACCTTGGAGCGACGATAAATATGCCAAGCGTACCATGCTCAGCCATCTCTATAACATGGCTACTTTGAATGCATCCAGGAAGGCTGATTTTGTGATTACTGTTTCAGATTTTTCTAAAAAAGAAACTTTAGGTCTGGGCGGTTTCGACAAAGAAAAAATGGCTACGATCCATAACGCTAGCGAATTTAACGAAACTCCAGTTTTCCCTGATGATGAAGTGAAAAGCATTTTAACTAGATTTGGTTTGACCATGTCTGATCGATTTCTCTTCTATATGGGAGGTTATGATGTCAGAAAGAATGTGCAGAGACTGGTTGATATTTTTGAAAAGATTAATGAATTAAAACCAGATTTAAAGTTGGTATTAGGAGGAAATAAGGTTTTAAAAAACTCGCTTTATCAGAATTTGGAAATCAAAACAAAAATTCGCGACAAGATTATTTACACTGGGTTCCTAAGTAATCATGATTTGATTGTGCTTTATAGACAGGCAAAGGCTTTTTGGTCTGCCACAGTTAGCGAAGGCTTTAATTTGCCTCTATTGGAAGCCCTTACTCTGGGCTCAGTAGCTATCGTCAGTGACTTGGCTGTGCATCGAGAGGTGGCTGGTGACTTGCCATTTTATTTTGACTTGGCAGAAAATGATAGCCGTATCGCCAGAGAAATTGCCACTTTGCTGGATAAAGAAGATGAGTATAATAAATATAAGCAAACAACTCGGCAGGCCAAAGAAGAGTTGCAGCAAAGATTTTCTTGGTCAGACTCAGCTCAGAAGATAGCCGAAATTTATTTAAAATTAAAAAAATGGAATTAACTCCCCTCTCCAATTTATTTATCGCTCTAATAGTTCTGCTAGCCATGCTTGCTGTCTATGTAACTTATTTGATTAGGGCGCGCCGTGATGACGCCGAAAAGGGGGCTTACTTCCTTTATTTTGAAATGATTAGAAGAGCTGATTTGATACCACATTTCATTGAATTGGCTAAAGCAGAAAATTTGTCTGTGGATTTTACAGAACTGATTGAAAGTCGCTCCCAAACAATGAATCTTGAGCAGTTTGATGAAAATAAAAAATCAGCTGAGGAAAAACTCTGGAAAAATTTTGATGAAATACTTGCTCAGATCAAGACTGCTATTAGTAAGAATGGTCAGATTCAGGTGGCTGCCTTGGAGAAAGATTGGCGCGAAGCAACCAGTCGTGTGAACAATATGACTGCACAATATAACAGGCTTGTTGGGAAGTATAACAAACTGGCAAACAATACTATTTTGAAACCATTATCCTTAATGGTCAAGGCCCATAAAATACCCACTTTTTAGCTAGAGAAAGCTATTATTTTGATTTTAACACTTAAGTATTGACGGTGAGCAATTACTCACCTATACTTGGGCTACAAATTGAAAATAAAAACTTTCAAATGGAACAAATTCTCACCGAAAAACAGGAAGCACTTCTCAACTTCATTGAACTATATCAAATGGAGCATGGTGGTTCACCAACTCTTAGAGAAATGCGCGAATATTTTGGAGTGAGCTCAGACAATAGCATCTTAAAACTTTTGAAAGCTCTCGAAGAAAAAGGATGCATTATCAAAGATGAAAAGCATCGTGGTATCAAACTCCTCTCTAATATTAAAGAACGCTTGGAAAAAGGTGATATGAAACTTCCTTTACTCGGCTCTATCCCCGCGGGCAACCCAGTAGCAAGTGAGGAACATATTGATCAATGGTTATCAGTAGGGGCAGACTTCGTACTTGGTGGCAAACAGTCATTTATGCTCAAGGTTACAGGCAATAGTATGATTAATGCTGGTATACATGAAGGAGATATCGTAATTATTTGTAGCGAATTAAGTCCAAGAATCGGCGACACAGTGGCTGCTCTGGTAGATGGGCAAAGTACAATTAAAACATACACAATGCGTAATGGTCAGGTGGTGTTAAAAGCCGAAAACCCTGAGTATGATGACATTTACCCAGAAAATGAATTATGTATACAGGGAGTGGTAACAGGTTTATTCCGATACTACAAACGCTAAGAGAATCTCACAATCTTTAAAATTCCTTTTCGATAGGCTTATTAAATGTGCTTAAAATTAAAAACTAATCAATAAATCTATGTTCAAAATCATCATCAAAAAAGTCCCTGCTGCTCGTCTCTTCGACCCAATGCCAATCCCTAAGAAGACTCGTGGAATGGCCATCACTAGAGGCAACTTACAAAGATTCGCCAAACATCCGTTCCAGCGTACAGTCACTCGCATTAACTGAATATACAAAGCTTAACCCCCTACCTACATGACTACAACACAATTCACAAAATTCATTTCAGCATTAAATGCTCAAGACCGCAGAAATGTAATTATGAGAGTACAAAGCACTAATATAAGAAGCGCATTGGCTAAATCACGCGCAATCATGGAAAAAGTAGAGAGAGAAATGCGCATTCAAAAGCTAGAAATTGCTTTAAAAAATCTTAATTTAAATAGATCTTGGATTTAAGAATAATCAAACAATTAAAATGCCAAAAGACGATAAATATAAATTAGTTCCTGCTTCATACATAATACTGAGAAATGGTAAGCAGGTTCTGCTACTGAAAAGAGTTAATACAGGTTATGAGGACGGTAAATATAGTATGATTGCTGGTCATGTAGAGGATGGTGAAACTTTTACGGACACTGCGATCAGGGAAGGTTTGGAGGAAGCAGGAATTAGGATTTACCCAGAAGACCTGAAAGTAGCTCATATCATGCAAAGAAGGTCAGGACCAGGTGCTTTAGAACAACGTATTGATGTTTTTTTCATCGCCGATAGCTGGGTAGGTAAAATCGTCAATAATGAGCCGCACAAGTGTGATGAATTGCAGTGGTTTGATTCAGATAATTTACCAACAAATATCATCCCTCACGTTAAGCACGTGTTGAAATGTGTAGAGAAAGGGATAAGTTATAGTGAATTTGGATGGTAGTTTGTTTTTGTTTCAAAGAGCTCTCTAAGGCCATTGGAGAGCTTTTTGAATGTGCGCTATTAAGGAACTCAAAAGCTGGGTCAGGCAATAGGTTTTTTGGGCGGGTTTGCTATGATGCGCTTAAGCTAGATTTTAATTTTTTTTAATGGCGGGTTTAACTCCAATGATGCGGCAGTATTTTGAGATAAAGGAGCAGGCCAAGGACTGCATACTGTTTTTTCGTCTGGGGGATTTTTATGAAATGTTTCAAAATGATGCTTTGGAGGCAGTGGAAATTTTGGGCATAACTTTGACTGCTCGCAGTAAAGGAGAAGATAAAGTCCCGATGTGTGGAATCCCATATCATTCAGCTGCAGGTTATATTGCCAAATTAACTCGAGCTGGCAAAAAAGTTGCTATTTGTGAGCAAACTTCGGATCCGAGTTTGCCGGGAATTGTGAAGCGAGAAATTGTTCGTGTGATTACGCCCGGAACAACTTTGGATGAGAATGTTTTAGATGAGAAAAGCTCCAATTTCTTGGCAGCTATTTGGCCTAAAACAAGCGGATACGTAGTGGCGATGGTGGAAATGAGTACGGGTGAATTTTTAACTTTCGATGTCAATGGTGAGTCACTTTTGGCTGAATTTAGCAAATATAAGCCGAGAGAGATTTTGGTACCAATAGAAAATTTTGATCAGGTGCAATTGGCGAAGTGGCAGAAATTTTATCCAGGTGCATTTTGGCATCAGGAAAAATTAAGTGAAGATTGGAATGAAAAATTAACTAAACAATTTGGTGAAGATGCGGCGATGTCGACTGAATCTGGGAAAGCTGCTGGGCTTATTATTGGCTTTCTAGAGAGCACGCAGAGAACTGAGGCAGGAGGTGAGAAACTAGCGCATTTAAAAGAAATTGAAGTGCGGAAAAGTAATCAATTAATGCAACTTGATGAAGCGACAATTAGAAATTTGGAAATTTTAGAGAATGCGAGAGAGAAAAAAGTGGATGGGTCGCTGCTAAGTATTTTGGATAAGACGGTGACATCGGCTGGAGGCAGAATGATGAAAAAAGTCTTGGTAGAACCGCTTTTAGAGCATGCAAAGATTGAAGAAAGACTTGTTATTCAAGATTTTCTGCTGAGAAAGCAACAAGTGATTTTAGATTTGAGAGAAAAATTAAAAATCATCCTCGACCTGGAAAGGATGCTTGGGAGACTTAATTTGGGAAGTGGGAACGCACGCGACTTGCGTGGGATTGTGAATTCATTGAAAGGAGCGGCGGAAGTAAAAAAATATTTAGGACAAGTTGATGAGACTGGGAAAATGGCTTATGGAATAGACAATTGTGACTTACTGGTAGCAGAACTGGATGAAGCTGTTGTGGAAGAAGCGCCGTTTGGAATTCGCGAAGGTGGAATGATTAAAGATGGTTACGATAGTGAATTAGATGAATATAGAAATCTTAGCCGCGATGGAAAAAGTTTTATCGCGGCATTGCAGGCGAGAGAAATTGAACGCAGTGGAATAAATTCTTTGAAAGTTAAATTTAATAAAATTTTTGGTTATTATATCGAAATTAGCAATGCTAATTTAGCTCAAGTGCCTGCGGATTATACACGCAAGCAAACTTTGGCGAATGCGGAGAGATTTACAACTCCAGAACTGAAGGAATACGAAGAAAAAGTTTTAACAGCGGAAGAAAAAATTGTGGCGATTGAAACTGTTTTGTTTGAAAAATTGCGTCAAAAAGTTTTAGTATTCACTGCCAATATTAAACATACAGCTGCTGCTTTAGCATATCTTGACGTGCAAGTTTCGTTAGCCTTAATATCTTGGGAAAATCGCTATGTCAGGCCAAAAATTAGTAATAACTATCAGTTAGAAATTATTGGTGGTCGACATCCAGTGATTGAAAAATTAAATGTACAGGACAAATTTATTCCCAATGATACAGTATTAAATCAGGAACAGCGCATGGTGCTTATTACAGGACCGAATATGGGTGGTAAATCTACTTTCCTCAGACAAACTGCCTTGATTGTTTTGATGGCTCACCTTGGGATGTACGTGCCTGCAGAAAGCGCGGAAATAGCATTGGTAGATAGAATTTTTACACGTGTTGGCGCATCAGATAATCTGGTGCGAGGGCAAAGTACATTCTGGTTGGAGATGGAAGAAACTGCTGGAATTTTGTCCGAAGCGACTGAGCGAAGTTTAATTGTACTTGATGAAATTGGTAGAGGTACATCAACTTTTGATGGGGTAAGTATCGCCTGGGGAATTATGGAATATTTACATAATTCTGTTGGGGCAAAAACCTTGTTTGCAAGCCATTATCATGAGTTAATTAATTTAGCGGATGAATTATCTGCGGCAGCTAATTTTTCAGTAAAGGTGGAAGAAACTGGTGAAGATGGCGTGGTGTTTTTATATAAAATTGGTGCTGGGGGGATTGATAGAAGTTATGGAATTGAAGTGGCGAAATTAGCTGGATTACCATCAACTGTAATTAGTAGAGCGAAAGAAATTTTAAGTGAGCTGGAAAAAGAAGAAATTGGGCATCAACAAACAATGAGGCCATTAGAGGCTAAGGTTGAGCCAATTCGCGAACATCAGGGTTTGAAGAAACTCAGAGAATTGGATTTAAATAATCTGACACCGCTGGAAGCACTCAATCAGTTGAACATTTTAAAGAAAAGTTTAGATGAATAAAATTCAACTTTTATCAGATAATTTAATCAATCAAATCGCCGCGGGTGAGGTAGTTGAAAGACCGGCTTCGGTTGTGAAAGAGTTATTGGAGAACTCGATTGATGCGGGAGCCAAGCGCATAATCGTGGAAGTAAAAGATGGTGGCTTGCAACTACTCAAAATTACTGATGACGGTTCAGGCATGAGTCGTGAAGATGCGGAGATGAGTTTGGCCAGACATGCTACATCAAAAATTTCTAGACTAGAAGATTTGCTGGCGATTAACACAATGGGATTTAGAGGTGAAGCATTAGCCAGTATTGCCTCTGTTTCACGCTTTACAATGCGCACAAAATTGGCTGAAGACAGCGCTGGAACTGAGATAGTCTTGGAAGGCGGAAAGATTCTCCGAAATGGTCCAATTGGAATGCCGACTGGAACAGAAATTGCCGTGAGAGAATTATTTTTCAATACTCCAGCCCGTCTAAAGTTTATGAAATCTGCTGCGACTGAATATCAAAATATTGTTGATACAGTCGTAAATGCGGCTTTGGCTTTTCCAGAAATTGCTTTCAAATTAGTTGAAGATGAAGGGCGAATCGCCTTGGATTTACCAGCAACTACCGATGCATTAGTGAGAACGCGAGGAGTTTTAGGAAAAGGAATTGCTGAAGAAATGTTGGAAATATTTTATGGTGGAGTGACTTTGAAAATGACTGGTTATATTGGAAAACCATCTTTAAGCAGATCAAATCGCAATATGCAATTTTTCTTTGTGAATAATAGACCAATCACTTCACATGTGCTTTCTTATGCCGTAAAACAGGCTTATCATTCTTTGCTACCGAAAGAACGTTATCCAGTTTTTGTGGTAAAATTTGAATTGGAACCCTCGATGGTCGATGTGAATTGTCATCCTAGAAAAACTGAAGTGAAATTTAAAGATGAGCGGGAAATTTATCGGGTGCTGAATTCTGCTTGTGTCAAAACACTTGAACAGGCTGTGATCATGCCGAAATTTGAAAGCGACTCTCCAGTTAATTATTATCAGGAGAAAAGAGTTGAAGGAATTGCGGTTGAAAATAAACCAGTACCGATGCGGGAAACTTTGGAATTTTTCTCTGCCCTGACTGCGGAAAAAGTTACCATAGGTGTCGCTGAAAACAATCAGGCAACTGAAACTATGGAGAAACAATTTCAGGCTGTCCCAGATATTTCAGTAGAAATGGAAATGACTCCCCTAGCCCAGCTCTCTAACGCTTTTATACTCTGCCAACGTGGTGAAGATTTGGTGATTATTGATCAACATGCCGCGCATGAAAGAGTTAGATACAATAAATTAATGGCCGAAGCCGAAAATGAAGAAAAGGTCATTCAGCCCTTGCTTGTGCCAATTAATATTGAAGTGTCAGCACAGGATCGGAGCATTTTGGATGCCAATAAAGATTTGCTGGATGAGATTGGACTAGAGCTAGAATATTTTGGAGGAAACACTTTTTCACTGAAAGGAGTACCTGCTTATTTGGCTAAAAATAATCTGGAAAAAGTTCTATTGGGTATGATTGATGATTTGAGGAATTTTGAATCTTTAAAGGGCAATAAAGGTGATTTATATGGTCGTAAAGAGAAAGTTTTAACTTATCTGGCCTGTCGTTCGGCAGTGAAGTTTGGCGACAGTTTAAGCATGGAAGAAATGCGTGCTCTGGTTGACCAATTGCGTGACGCTGATTGGGGTAGATCAACCTGTCCGCATGGGAGACCAACTATGATTGTCCTACCTAAGGATGAATTATGGAGCCGCTTTGGTCGCAAATACACCGGCTTTTTTGAAAAAGAAAAGTTCGGTGGAGTGAATTGTTAATTCATCATTGGCCCGGACTTTTTTGTTACTGGAATTTCTGGAATGGCATATATATCCTGTTCATTTATTTCATTCTTGTAACTATCAATAACAACTTGGACAAAACCATTCCAAATACTGTCTACAGTGGGAGTTATTTTCAAACCACAATTTGTTTTGAAGATTTGGACTATTTCGATTGCATATAAATTGATTAAATCATTGAATTTAGTCAATTCTTTTTTAACCAAAGTCTTGAGTTTTCGCTCTCCATGGACTACCTCTTGATTGCTTGAAAAAGATGATAGGCAAAGATTCCCAATCGTATCGATCACTCCATAAAAGAAATTTTCAGGATCACGCAGAATATCTCTGAATCCGACATACTTATCTACACGGGTAGCGATAACTTCATTAAAAACATCGATCTGATCAGTACGAGGTAGTGTGGCTTGAAAAGCTGTTCTAATTTCATTAACCACACAATCAATCCTAAGATTGGCACTTTCCTCTGATTCATTACTAACAATACTTTTTAGAGCCAAATCTTCTATCAGATCATCACATAAGAATTTGTTATCAGCAATTTTGAAATGACTTAAAGATTCAAACATGCTTGGTAAAACCACATCCAAATCTATTATTTCCGTAAACTGTGTTTCAGATTGAACTGTTTGGTTATAAGTCGCTTCTAAACAGCCCATCAGTTCTAAAAGATGAGTCATTGTTAACTTTTCTTTGCGCTTTTTCAATTCGTATGCCAGTAGATAACTTAGACGATGAAATGCAAAAAGTAAGGAACACTCTATAGTGCTTGCACCGAAAGACTCTCCTTGTTCTTCTGATTCAGCCATAATTTTTAAAGCTTGAAAGAAAAACGCCTGTGTATCTAATTTGTCAATGAATTCTTTTGAACCTGCTGAAATTTTTTCAAGAGGATATCGATCAATTCCCGATAACTTACTTTGATGTAACATACTTAAAACAAAAATTAAGCTGTTATTATATTTGGTAAAAAGGTAAAAGTCAATCCATAATTATTTGGCAATCACTTGTATGCCTTCAAGTGTATTGGGAAGTGGCATTAGCTGAGGATTTTCTGAGAAATTGCTGCGCAAAGTTGAGAGGAGTGGATTGAGTATAGTTTGATGACTGAAACGGTTTGGGACTAGTCCTATTTGCTTATCTACAACCAACCGATAAATATCAGCTGGTAAAAGCTTGAGTTGGAAAGGCAATTTGTAGCGAATGGTCATGGTTGAAATTTCTCCACTTTGAGTGTGCATCTGCGTTAGGAAGTAAGTCTTTTGTAATTCTGGGTCATGACGTATGGAAATGGCTGGAGCTTTGGCGCCAGGTGACGAAGAAGATTCTAGTAATTGGCTGTCGAATGGTAGATAAATTTTCAAATTAACCAAGTTGTCCCCGCTACCGAGTAGTCTGGCCATATCATCTGATAAGGTTGGTAATTCGAATTTACGCAGGAGATTATTCCAACGATCAAGGTCGGCCTGAGTAAAATGATGTTCTCTAGTTATGGTTAACTCGTCATAAATATTTCCATCGGCATCAATATAGGTTTTATGGTTTAAGTCCTGACTCATGAAGAGATCGCTCTTATTACCTCCGATGGAAGTGGCGATAACTTGGAGATAATCTTCATTGGCAGTTGGTGTCTGTGGACGTGGAGTGAGATGGAAGTCCGCAAAGAGTTTTTGAATTTGAGCGTCACGAGAATAGAAGAGGATTTTTTGCTGAGAGAAGCCTGTGATTATGCTGCGGAGAAGCCCTTTTGGATTGTCAGTATGAAGAAGTTTTTCTTTGAAGGCGTCAATGGTTTTGGAGAGAATTATTTTAGGATTTTCCGCGCCGTAGTATTTGGTTTCAACTAGATAGCTGAGTAAGAATTGGAAATTAGTGGAAGTTAAATTGGACTTTAGTTCAGGAATTTTCAGTGGCCCGAGTTCAGCAATTAAATCAGCAATAATGCTTTGATTAACGGCTATGACTGTATCCACGCTTGGCCCTTTGGACTTTTGAAGGAACCAGGCTGCTTTCTCAGCAGATATAGCAAAATCAGGAGAATAATTACTATCTCTGAGGCGCCAATTATCAGTGATTTGGGCGATATCTTCAGGCGCAGGAATATTTTCACTGAGTTGACCATCATAAGAATAAACGTCTTTAAATTCGGCCCTGGTGATCAAACCATCGTTAACATCAACAAGCAGTAATGAACCAATGAAACCACCTGTTGGACGGGCTTCGGTATCATTTTGTAGAAGAATTAAATAAGAGTGTGGATAACGATCACCCAGTAGTTTCAAAATAGCAGGAAAATGTTCTCGCTGCTCTGTAAGCAGGGCTAAAATCGAATCCAACTTAGCACTAAGTGGAGCAAATTTTTCGCGATAATTGGCTGGCAGAGTGTTGATATCAACTTCTTTCAACAGCTCCTGAGCTTTTTGCAAATGATCGATAGCCTGAGAAACTTTTTGGAGATCCTGATTGAGCCGAGCTGTTAGAGATGGTTGATCTGTAGCAGGTTTTTGTTTGAGTAAAACGTCACGATTAGCCTGAATAAAGAGTTCTGGCCAATTGATCAAATCCTGACCAGATTCAGAAAAAAGTTGACCAGCTGTACTAACTTCCTGACCTGCCTCGAGCAGATTATTTACGGAATTAATATTTTTGCTGGAAGCTAATTGATTGCCTGTTTGTAGAAAAGAAAGTTGTTCTTTGGTTTGCTCAAAAGTTTGTTGAGCCTTTTCGAATTCACCAGCTGCTTCAGAAAGTTTCAGTTGATCGGCCTGACTTACAGCGCTTTGTAATGAACCCAACCCTTCAGCCGCCTGCCCAATTAAATGTCCACGGAAATCCAGCCCCGCGGCAAAAATATTGGCCAAATTGATCATAAAAATAATCAATAAACCAAATCCACCAACGCGCATGACGCTGCCATAACGATGACTACGATCAGTGCGGGAATTGCGTTCAGGAACTAAATGGAAATTCTGTTTATTTTTACTGGAAATAATAGTCTCAACATGAGGTTTGGTAGTGCGATTCCAAAGTGGGCGATGCTGACGTTTAGTGGCTTTGGCACTTAGTGAAGCCAATCTCAAATTCAAACGATTCTCAAGCATATGGGCAGCGGCTGGCGACTCAGGAGCGGGCTTCTGAGGCTTTAATCTGAGAAATTCAGGACGAGCGGTTTTGATGATGTCTTGAACCTTGTAACGCATTTAAAGGGTTAAATGCTAAGTCGATAAACGGCCAGAGTGCCAATGTCAGTAAACTTTTTGGCAATTTCCAATTGATTGAATGGCTTGAGCATAGTCAAACCAAGCGCAGGTAAATTGAGCTGATAGAATTCCGTTGGTTTAACCAAATCAGTGTGATTCCAATTAGGAGATGCTGTTGGCTGTTTGGAGAGAGCAAGGGCTAGCCAACTAGAATCGCTAGAAGCTAAGAGATAATCTCCACTGGAGGCCAAGTAGATAGCAAAATCTGGGCTGAGATTTACTTTCTGAACTTGAACATTGCTTAGAGAAATAGTTTCAGTGCTGGAAGTAAACTCTGGAGCTTTGATTTCATTGCCAGTTGTGCCGTCTGGCAAAGTTAATTTAGTTTTTTGGGCATTCAAACTGAGTGACATTTTAGTGCCAACAGTTGTCAGTAATTTGGCTAATTTGGCTTGATCCGCAGCGATATTTTTGGATTTGGTGATGAGACTAAAAACAGGTCTGGACTCAGGGGATTTTTGATTGATGGTCAATAAATATTGATCCTGGAAAAGTGGGAAAAAGTCTTTCTCCAAATCAGTTGAAGAGTCGAAAAGCGTATCGCGAATTTGACTGAGTGCCCCAGAGAAAAGCAGATCGTAGATGTAATTGCGGTTTTGAAGGAAAGTTTGTAATTGATTTTTCTGATCTAACAAATTTGCTCCGCCAAAAGAAGCTAATTGATAACCACCCCACTCTTGAGCGGAAGGCAAAATACTGATCAGTGAGCCATCGAAAGAATAATTGATTTGGAAGAGATTAGGAGCGGAAATAGGTTTATCTCCAAAAAGAATTAGTTCTTTAGCGATTAATACTGGCTGTTTTTGCTCATCCTGATCGAGGTAAAGAGCTATGCCATAGGATTTAAAGAGGTGCAGGAAGGGGAAATACAGTTGGAAATTGGATAGGTTGCGTGAGAGATAAGCCGGTGTGTGGCTGAGAGTTTCCAGAGTTTGAGCAAGATTGAAATAGGCGAAAGCCAAATTTTGTTGTGGAAGAGCTGAATAAACCTGTCCATAATCCGGATGGCCGGCCAGAGCTACCGTGTGGCCAGCTTTGGCTTCAGCGACTGCTTTGAGCAATTCCTGATTTTCAGCAATGGCGAAATAACCATCACTGAGTAGGCCACTCAAAGTTGGACCACTATGCAAAGAAATTAATTTTTGCCCATAATAGTCCTGTTCAATCAGCTGCTCGAGATTTGGGTTAATTTGCATTGATTTAAGCCAAGTGCGGAGATTCTCCTCATCCTGTACTTTGAGTAAAAGTACTGGTGAAATGCTTTGGCCATTGCTGGATGAAATCAGCGCGACTCCTCCACGTCCGCCATACCATTTCCAGAAAAGATCGTTTAGTGGGATGAGGCCAGCCCAGCCGATGTCTTTGAGATAAGCATTTTTACTAACTAAGTCGTGTAGTGTAGCTGCGTCGGGGCGGCTCGGATCAAAATTGAATTCAACAAAACCGATGGTGTGATCATAAGGTAGAAAGCGCGCAATCTGTTCGCGAAAAAATACTTTTTGCCAGAGGAAAGCGCCAAAAACCCCAATGACAATCAGGGCAATTAAAATAATGCCTACTCCTGCCGCGCGATGTCGCCAATTGAAACTCTTTTTTTTCATAGTTGCTTTATCTGCTTTTAAGCGAGTGAAATTATCTCAGAAATTTGACAAATGACCAAATTCAAAACTGGATTTTTGCGCATTTTAACTTGCAAAACTGAGCGTCTTAATTCTAAAATAGGTGACTGAAAACTAAGAAATTAAAATCATGTATACAGCCAAAGAAATTCGCCAAAGATATATCGACTTTTTTGTTACGAAACACGCGCATAAACAGATCCCCAGCGCATCTGTAGTGCCAGAAAATGATCCAACTGTTTTATTTACAACAGCGGGGATGCAACCACTTGTGCCTTATCTGATGGGGGAAAAGCATCCAGCTGGTACTAGACTGGTGGATTCTCAGAAATGTATTCGTACAGACGATATTGAAGAAGTTGGTGATGATACGCATTGTACATTTTTCGAGATGTTGGGCAATTGGTCACTTGGCGATTATTTCAAAAAGGAATCGATTGAAATGAGCTATGAATTACTAACTACTCCATGGGACGATGGAGGGTTTGGAATTTCTGCTGATAGACTGAGGGTCACTTGTTTTGAAGGTGATGCCAATGCTCCTCGTGATGAGGAAGCGGCTGGACATTGGAAAGTTCTAGGATTTTCTGATGTAGCTAGTGCTGCTGAAGCTGAACGTCGACTTATTTATTTTTATGAAAAGAAAAAGAACTGGTGGGGACCAGCTGGCCAGACAGGACCATGCGGACCAGACACAGAAATTTTCTTTGATCGAAATCCAGACCTCGGACCGCATGAACATGCTCCGGAATCTGCCGAAGCCATGCGCAATAAATATGTCCTGAAAGACGGTTCTGGAAAGTGTCATCCGAACTGTGAATGTGGAAGATACACAGAAATCTGGAACAATGTTTTCATGCAATTCAACAAAAAAACTGATGGAACCTTTGAAGAATTAAGCCAAAAAAATGTTGATACGGGAATGGGTTTTGAACGTATTGTAGCTGTTTTGCAGGGGGTTAAGACTCACTATGAAACAGAATTATTCAAGAGCGTTTTTGACAAGTTGATGAGCCTTGCCGGAGGTCACGCTGTTGACGCTGAAGGTGAGAGATCACTTCGTGTGATTGCTGATCATTTGCGCGCGTCGACTTTTATTTTGGGCGACAAAATGGGTGTTACTCCAAGCAATACTGACCAAGGATATATCTTACGTCGTTTGATTCGACGTGCAGTTAGACATGGTCGCAAACTCGGCATCACTGGCAACTTTACTGATACTATCGCTGAAATTTACATTGCTGAATATGGCGATGTTTATTCAGAATTGACTACTAATCGCGAGAGAATTTTGAACGAATTGCGCAAAGAAGAAGAGAAATTCCAAAAGACTTTGGAAAATGGTTTACGTGAAATGAAAAAAGTTTTTGGTGAAGCGACTGGTTTGGATGCCGCGGCTTTGGCTGAAAAAGCCTTTTTCCTCTATGAAAGTTATGGTTTCCCACAGGAAATGATTGTGGAAGAATTAGAAAGAGAAGGACTAAAAGTCGATGTAAAAGCTTTTGCGTCAGCCTTCGACGCTAAATTCGCGGCGCATCAGGCTCTCTCACGCGCTGGTGCTGAACAGAAATTCGCCGGAGGTCTTGCTGATCACTCTGATGAAAGCCGCAAATTACATACTGCCACCCACCTACTCCATGAAGCTTTGAAAAAAGTTTTGGGGCGTGAAGTGGAGCAAAGAGGTTCAAATATCACACCTGAACGTCTGCGCTTTGATTTTAATTATGCGCAAAAAATGACACCTGAGCAGATCAAGCAGGTTGAAGATTTAGTTAATGACGCTATCTCTAAAAAACTACCAATTAGCTTTGAAGTAATGTCTGTTGATGAAGCTAAAAAACAGGGCGCGATCGGGTTATTTGAAGAAAAATACGGCGATCAAATCAAAGTTTATCGTATGGGCGATTTTTCCCTGGAAATTTGCGGTGGCCCACATGCAGATAACACTGGTGATTTGGTCAAGTTCAAGATTCTCAAGGAAGAAGCATCCTCTGCTGGAGTACGCCGTATCAAAGCTGTAATTGGAGAGGCGGCCGGAGTGCTCGACATGCCGCTATCTGGTGACGCGGTCAAATAATGAGAAAAGCCGGCCATCCATATAAAAAACAGTTATTTGTCTGCTGCAACACCAAGAAAGACGGGACAGGTTGTGCAATGCGTGGTGGTGAAGAATTGCGAGAGCGGCTCAAAGCGAAAGTTCAGGCTAATCCTGAGTTAATCGGCAAAGCACGTGTGAATAAATGCGGTTGTATGGACTTTTGTCATGATGGAATTGCTGTGCAGATTCAGCCGGCAGATAAGCTGATTTTGGACGCTCGGCCAGATGATGCCGAAGCGATTTGGGAGGAGTTTTTGGAGAGTTGAGGAGACGAGAACGCATATTATAATTATTCATTAAAATCGTCGAATATTTTGTTGCATTACAATGATTTTCGTATATAATATACACATGTATTTTGATCATAAAAACAAATAAAATGTCACCAGAAGTACCAGATAAACCACTGGAGAAAAAGCCGGAAACTGATAAAAAGGCCCCAAACAAAGCTGTAGAAAGTAAAGAATTTCAAGAAATTCGTGAGGTAAAAAGAAAAACTAATCGTCAGATAGCTGTGGAACAAGCAAAAATCGATATTTCATACAAAAAATTGGAAGATTATTTGGCTACCAACTTTGGCTTTGATAAAGAATTTTATCGCCAAAAGGCAGCTAAAGACGAATCGGTGTGGCCAACAATTGATTTGTTTTTATATGATAAAAATTCAAAAGCCACACCAAAACAGAAACAGGATATCAAAATTGCCTATGAAGAGTGGTGGCAAACTGAAAGCAGTCAGATTGTTAAACATATGCATGATAGTTTTAGTGCAAAAGAAATTGAAATTCTGGACAGATCTAACTGGTCAGCAGATATTGCCGTTGGAGCTACTCCAGAGAGACCAGATACACTTATAAACGCAAGCGTGTATGTAGATAAAATCACCAAACAGTTCAAAACTAGACTTGAGGTAGGTTAGTGCATATTTAGATTTCATTTAACATAAAAACACCGCTTCAAAGCAGTGTTTTTTGATATTATTGTCTAAAAATTCGACATAAAGTTATAGGCATCAATCATTTGATTGTAAGTGTAGAGGAAATTGCCGAAAGTGCCTTCAGTGTAATCGTCATTGCCATAACTTTCTGGGAAAGTCTTGTCGCGCACTGCTCTGTAGAAAGCTTTAGTTGCCTTGAAGAGGTCATCCGAATCATCAAGGTATGAGCTGTAAAGTGAATCACCAGTGACGCCGTATTCTCTATTTAAAGCAGTTTTATTGCCTTTATAACTCTTGATAGAATTTAGAGCGGCTTCGTAAGTATCCATTTTCTGTTTAAAAGTATCGACGTTAATCTTTGCTGGGTTATCGTTATTTTTATGGAGAGTTTCACGCAGATAAATGTACATATCCTGTGAAGTCAACAGGGCATTGGTAGTGGCATAAGCTAATTCATTGCCAGCGGCCTTATATTGTTCAAGTTCTTTTTTGTGTTGAGCCAGATCTACAGTTTCGTAATTTTCTCCGAGCTTATCTGAGACAGCAAAGAATTTATTAAAAGCGGCCATTAATTTCGGATGTAACTCTTTACCTTTGGCCATCTGATCATCGAGATAATCCTTTTGATCATAGTAAAGGTAAGCCTCTTCTACAAGCGGTGCAAGCTCTTTATAAGTACTTAAATACTCATCAATGTATTGGTCTAATTCATTGCCTGGTTGAAGTGTTTTAGCTTTGCTGGCTCTATCCAAGTAAGTTTCGAAAGCGTTCAACTTATAGAGACCGTAAATATTTCGTTCTTTGCCAGTTGGCCCAGTTTCTCTATTTGTCCACATTAGATAGCGGCCATAACTGCTATCCACATTTTCGGAAACAGTGTTGATCAAGCCCACATAAGCATTGAGTTTTTCGTTGAGGTTTTTATCAGGATTACTGCTTGAAGTCGATGTCTCATTGGCGGCTTTTTGAACAACATCTTTTCCGCTTTCTAAAGCTTGATTGGCCATATTCTGAATACTGGAGAAATCTAATTTATTTCCTGCACCAAATTGGAAAAACAAAACTCCGCCGATAACTACTAACGCTAATATCAGGATCAGATTGCGCTTATCCATGGGGAAATTATTCATTATGTTATGGTTAAGTTTTAATTTTTTAATGGTGCTCTCGACAGGAATCGAACCTGTATCTAGGCCTTAGGAGTGCCTCGTTCTATCCATTGAACTACGAGGGCAAAAAGTTTTAAATTAAGTTTTACTTTGTATTCGAGAATTTTCTTACTCATGTATATATCGATACATTCGTCTCAAAAATTCTCTCAGTCCGCGTAAAACTTAATTTAAAAATTTTCGCATTTATATTCTTCTATTTTTCTGCGTCATCGTGCCTTAGCTCAAGCGATAAACGGTCATTTGGTCGGAACGGAGGTCGGCTTTGGTTTTGATGGAGATTTTGTCTTTGGCTTCGGTGCTGGTTAGGCCGATTTTGCTGAGTAAAGAATCAATGGAGAGATTGCCGTCTTCGACCTCGAGAGGGAGGAGGGATTTTGGTTCGATTTCCTCAATAGTTGGTTGCCAAACTTTTTCTTCGCCGGAATTTGGGAAAATCAACAGGTCGACATCACCGATTTTTTCGATTAGGTCACTGTGCAATTCTTTGTTTAAGGCTGGCAGGTAGCAAAGCTTAATCTGATCTATGTAGATAACAAAAAGTAGTGGTGGAACTGCTTTGGCAGTAACTTCATCAACTGGGAAAGCATGCACGGCGATGCCATTTACTTCGAATTCGCCGGGATGACTGAAAATTCTTTTTTCGCCGGAGAATGTTTCAAATTCCAACGCGCCAGTTGAAACAGCAGCAAAATCAGCTGAGTCGGCAGAAACATTATTGTCATTGACAGCTGGATCGAGAGCTATGGAGCCTGTTTTGTCGGCAATCAGTAAACCTTGTGATTTTAATTTTGAAATTTCCATGAAAAGGTGGATTTATAAAGTCTTAAATAAGCATTTGCAGAGCGTATTGTAGCAGAGGGCAAAATTTTGTAAAATGACCCCGTAAAATTAAAGAAAAAATACATGGCTAAAATAAAGAAAGTATTGGCGCGTGAAGTATTGGACTCTAGGGGGAATCCAACAGTGGAAGTGGAAATAAGGACTGAAAAGAGTTTTGGTAGAGCCATTGTCCCGAGTGGCGCCTCGACAGGCACTCATGAAGCTCTGGAACTGCGTGATGGAGATAAAAAACGCTACAATGGAAAAGGTGTCCTCAAAGCGGTAGCGAATGTAAATGGACCTTTAGCTAAAGCTATAATTGGTCTTTCTACAAGAGACCAGGAAAAAGTTGATCAGGCTTTGCTGAAAAAAGATGGCACAGAAAACAAATCCCGTTATGGAGCGAATGCAATTTTGGGTATTTCTATGGCTACGGCAAGAGCCGCAGCGGCTGAGCAGAAATTGCCACTTTACAAGTATTTGAATCCAGGGGCGACTCTACTGCCTGTGCCGCTAATGAATATTTTAAATGGTGGAGCGCACGCCGATTCTGGACTGGACTTTCAGGAATTCATGATTGTGCCAGTAGGAGCGCCGACCTTTACTGAAGCGCTTAGAATGGGGGCTGAAGTATTCCATACTTTAGGAGGCTTATTGAAAGAAAAGGGCTATAAAACTACTGTTGGTGATGAAGGAGGCTTTGCACCTGCGCTCAAAGGCCAGGAAGAGGCTTTTGAATTGATTTTAAAGGCTGTGGAAAAAGCTGGTTATAAGATGGGTAAAGATCTGATGCTGGGGATTGATGCTGCGGCTTCAGAGTTTTATGACTCAGCAAAAAAAGTTTATAAACTGAAAGTAAAAGGTAAACAGGAAGCCTTGAAAGGTCCTGAAATGGTGGATTATTTGATGGCTTTGGCCAAGAAATATCCACTTATTACCATTGAAGACGGTTTAGCTGAAGATGATTTTGATAGCTGGGCTCTACTAAAGAAAAAATCTAAAGGAAAATTCCAAATCGTTGGTGATGATTTGTTTGTGACCAATGTAAAGAGACTCTCAATGGGAATTGAAAAAGATTTGGCTAATTCTATTTTGATTAAATTAAATCAAATCGGCTCAGTAACTGAAACCATTGAAGCTATAGAAATGGCCGAAGAAAGCGGTTGGACCAGTATCATTTCGCATCGTAGTGGAGAAACTGAAGATACATTTATTGCGGATTTGGCAGTGGCTTTATCAACTGGGCAGATTAAAACTGGTTCTCTCTCACGCACTGATCGCGTTGCTAAATATAATCAATTGCTTAGAATTGAAGAAGAACTTGGAAAAAAAGCAATTTATGCAGGATTTGGGGCATTTCATCAATTAAAGTAAATTTATGTTCAAGATTGGCGATTTCAAAAAGAGAGCTCCAAAGCGCAATCCACTCAGCTATAAGGGCAAAAATGGCCGTGTACTGGTGATAGCTGGCAGTATTGATTTTCATGGCGCAGCGATTTTTGCAGGATGGGGAGCTTTGAATTCGGGAGCGGATTTAATCACGATGGTAGTTCCTGAATGTAATTTTGAAGTGACCAGACATTTTGCGCCGGATTTTATTGTTAGGAAATATCCTGGAGAATACTTAACTTCTCGTGCTCAGGAATTGATTATTAATTTGGCTAAAAAAGCTGATGTAGTGATTATTGGTCCGGGGCTTGGAGATAAGCCAGAAACGATGCGTGCTATTAAGTTTATTGTCGAGCATTTGAATATCACAACGATCTTGGATGCGTCAGCGATTCAGGTTTTAGAACTCTTGGATAAAATGCCTTTGAATCAGCAATTGGTGATCACACCTCATCACGCTGAATTCGAAAAATTGACTGGTAAACCTTTTAAAATAAATGATTTGGCTGATCATAAAGTTCGAGTGATTCGAACTTTGGCCAATGATTTGAAAATTAATATTCTCTTGAAGAGTCCTGAGGCCGATATTATTGCTGGTGATGAAGGACAAATTGAGCAGAATGAAACTGGAAATGCTGGCATGACAGTGGGCGGTAGCGGTGATGTTTTAGCAGGAGTGGTGGCCGGGCTGATCGGACAGGGGCTCACGCCATTTGACGCTTGTTCCTGTGCTGCTTATATATTGGGTAAAGCCGGCGACAATTTACAAAAAGTGAAAGGATTTGCTTACACAGCCAGCGATTTGGCCCAAGAAATTCCTTATATAGTCAAAGAAATTCTCGAATAGTTATCTATGAAAAAAATCTCTAAAGGAGGTCTGCCTTGCTATCAATTTCATTTGATTGAAGGATTTTCTGAAGATATTGATCATGCGGTTTTTTCTAGAAGTGGCGGTGTAAGTCCAGCTCCATTTAATTCACTTAATGTGCCTTTTGGCATAGGCGACTCAGATGAAAATGTGCGCGAAAATCGTCGTAGGATTTTGAAATCGATGGCTCTCAGACAGTGTATTTCTGCTGATCAAACTCATTCAGATCATGTAGTGGTGATAGATGCGGGAGCGGCGGCTCAGCTCAAAGAAGAAGGTATTAATACCGCTGAAATCGAAGATACGGACGCCTTTGTTACCAATCAAAGAGGACTGGGATTAATGATACAGGTGGCGGACTGCCAGGCGATTTTATTTTTCGATCCAGGTAGAAAAATACTGGGTTTGGCTCATGCTGGTTGGAAAGGTTTGAAGAAAAACATAAGTGCCAAAGTAATTGAAGAAATGATTAAACTCGGTTCAAATCCTGCTCATATTCTGGTTGGTATATCCCCTTCTTTGGGCCCACGCAATAGCGAATTTACCGATCCATTGGCTGAGCTTGGGCCTGATTTTGCGCCCTTTATTAAAGGAAGGCATGTGGATATGTGGGAATTTTCCAGACAGCAACTGAAGCGCTTGGGCGTACAGAAAATTGAAGTGGCTCGAGTAGATACAGCTGATGCTGAAGAAGGGGCAAAGTTCTTTTCCTATCGTCGTGAAAAACCTAGTACAGGGCGATTCGCTTTGGTGGCGGTGATTAGATAAAATTTAAGTTCGATTTAAGTTGGAGTTTAGATCGTTCTGATAAGTTATACTGGTCTTTTTTTAATTGCCTATGAAAATTAGATACAGTATAATTAATAGTACTAATAAGAGTATTATTAATAGTACTATGAATAACATTTTAACTGCCCAGGAGCTTAAAACCAGGGGCGTCAAAGCACTCAGTGAAAGACTTAAAAAAAATGGTGAGGTGATTATATCAGTGCGTGGCGAAAACTCCTACGTTGTAATGTCTGTTGATCATTATAACTATTTGAAAGAGACTGAACTCGAAGCTGCCATTGCCAGAACAGAACAGGACATAGCTGCTGGTAAATTTAAAAAACAGACTGTCGCAGAACATTTAAAGGATTTGAAAAATGTATGACTTGATCATCTCAGACAGTTATCTAAAGAAAGCAAAAAAGTTTTTTAGCAAAAGGCCGGAATTGCTCTCAAAATATTCTAAGATTCTTGGATTACTTAGATTGGACCCAGGTAATCCAGTTTTGAAGTTACATAAATTAAATGGCAGCCTGAGTCGCTGTTATGCAGTATCAATTAATCTCAGTTATCGACTGGTTATTTATTTCGTTTTCGTAGAAAATGCCATTGCTCTCGTTGATATAGGCTCCCATGAGCAAGTATATTAGTTCAGAGGATTCCTTAATTCAGGGTGATTCTTGAAGAGGAAATTCAAATAATCTTGTGGCTCCTGATAATTTGGTGCGATGGCAATGGCTTTACGGAGCAGATCTACAGCCCCAGCTTTGTCATCCCAATCAGAGTGAAGTTTACGGGCGAATTCATAGAGATAGCGAGGGTTGTTGGGAGATTTTTCAATACTGTGCTGATAAGCCTGTTTGCTTAAATCCAGATACGTTGGATTCTTTGTTGCACGATAAAGATAGAGGTAACCCAAGCCCATATTGTGATAAGTACTTGGATAATTGGAATTCAGATCAATGGCTTCCTGATAAAGTTGAACGGCTTTTTTGAGGTCATTGTCTCTAACAGTTGCTGATTGATTAAGGAAAGGTGTGGCCAGTAAAAAATCGCCATAACTTTGATGCAATTGGTATTCATAAGGATAAGCGTCAATGGCTGCGCGCAAGGCACGATCGGCGCCATCATGGTCTTGCAAAGAGAGATTGTATTTGGCTTGTTTGAGATAATATTCTGCTTTGGCTAAATCAAGAACCAAATAACGGGCGGCGAAACAGATGAGGACAAGAACAATGAAAGTAGATAAATATTTGATAATTCCTTTGAATTTGTAAGTGGAAGTATGGAGAGGTGCATAGAGATAAATTGCCCCAAGCAGGAAGTAGAAAAGACTTAAATTAACAATTTCTCCAAAATTGAAAAGTGTCTGAGCGAGATAGACAGTTAGCCCACCAAGCAGGGCTAAAAGTAGCCTTCGTTGTTCAGGCGATTCAACATAAATGGCTTTGAGGATGATGCGAATAGCAGTACCAATTAAAAATAAATAGGCTAGTATTCCGAGCAAACCTTGAGTCGCCAAAATGTTGGCATACTCATTGTGAGCTGCCTCTGGAACGGTAATGTATTGAGCATTGCCTGGACCATCTATGACATAGTCTGAGCGGCGATACGCTGAATAAGCATCGCGGAAGGTACCAAGGCCAGTCCCAACGATCGGATGATCTAAAAACATTGCCCAGGCGCTGTATAAAAAGCTCAGCCGGTCTGGGATAATTCCTTTATTGGCTGTCTCTACTGTCTGCTCGGTTCTAGTGAATAAAGCCAATTCACCCAGTGCATCGTGGAAAGCGAAAATAGAACAGACAGCAATCAATACTGCAAATATGGAAGCAGCAATTATCCTGATTTTTTTGGGTTTATTCTGCTTGGGTCTACTGGCGATGGCTACTGCAAAAACTGTGAATATGCCAATCAATAATGCGAAAATTGCTCCTCTGCTGGCCGTCAAAATGATAGTGAATGTTAGAACAAAAGCGTAAGCAGTTCTAAGTAAAATTGTCGGAAATTGCTTTTTTGGTATTGTGAAAAAACAGCAGAACATTACCAGATGCGCAGCCAGATAAGCGCCAAGATGATTGGCATGCCCCACTGTAGCGAACACTCTATTTTGAGGTGAATCTGACCAGTTAAAATTAGCCTGCCATAAGCCCCAGAAATCATAGTATTGGCCTATCCCATAAAGCGCTACTAGAAAGGCTGTGAAGCAACTGATACGTAGCAATTTGGGTAACTCTGCCTTGTCGAAGTAGTTGATGGTAAAAATCGGAATAAGCAGGAAATTCACCATGGTAAACAGACCAGTGAATCTGCCATATTGTCCGAATAAACTGGTGATTTGGTTGAGCGTTAAAATAGAACTAGCTACCATGCTAAGCAGCCATAATCCAAGCCATAATTTGGCTTTTGGCAATTTCAGAGTGACTTGGTTTTCCAGATAAGATTTGAGCAAAATGCAGGACAAAGCAGTCAGAGAAAATGTACGCAAAATCAGTAACTTTGGTGCAGTGAAAACTGTTTGAAAATCCAACCAAAAAACTATTGGTATCAGTACTAAAAAAGCGTAAAGGTGAAAGCGAATAAGGCTGCTTAGCCAATGTATTTTTGTTTTAGGCATCATCTCTAACGTTATCTAACACTTTGAGACTGAAGTCCAGTCTTTCTTTGGTCAGATTACGGTTGTAGTAAGGATCACCGTTTTGGAAAATTCCGGCGTGGCGGCGGCGCAAATAATATTCTTCATTGAAATTCACAGCGTAACCACGTGAATAAGATTCGTGATGATAAAGCAAAGCATAAGGAGTGTAGACCACCAGATAATTCTTTTCATGCAGACGTAAACAGAAATCCACATCATTGAATGAGATAGCTAAATTTTCTTCATCCAAACCATCCATTTCTTCATACACTGATTTTTTGACCATCATACAGGCGGCAGTAACCGCGCTATAATTGCGCGTAGCATTGATATAACCCATGTAGCCGTTTTGATCAGAAGTCATGCGGGCGAAGGTATGATTGGCCGCACCACCAACCCCAATAATCACGCCAGCATGTTGAATATGAGTATTTGGATATAGCAGTTTAGCGCCCACACAACCTACTTCTGCACGCTGACAATGTTCGAGCATAGCTTCAATCCAATCTGGTGCGATTACTTCAGTGTCATTGTTAAGCAAGATGATGTACTCTCCTTTGGCCTTTTCTACAGCGAAATTATTGATGGCGGCAAAATTGAAAGGAGCGTTATAGTGCAGCAAGCGAACACGCGGACAATTTACTACTTCGCGCAGATAAAGTCTGGTTTCCAGCATTTCAGAGCCATTGTTGACCAGGATAATTTCATAATTATCGTAAGTTGTTTTGGCAAAAATTGAATCAATCGCGACTTTGAGAACTTCAACTTTATCGCGGAATGGAATGACAATAGAAACCATTGGTTGACCCTCAATAGAGCGCTTAACGCGATATGAACCTTTCCAGATACCGTCCTCTACTTCGCCTTTAATGCCGCGTTTTTTTATGGTATCGCGCAGAGCTTTTTTGGCATTTTCAAAAACGTAAGGTTTGGCATGAACAGTCGCGGCAGTTGATCCTGGGACTTTTCTCCAGTGATAAAGAATTTTGCCAATATGCTTGATATTGCGCTTCTTCTCAGTAAATCTAAGTATCAAATCATAGTCTTGGGCGCCTTCTGTGCCATCGCGAAAGCCGCCGATTTCTTCGAGAATTTTGCGACGGAATACAGAAAAATGGCAGATGTAATTATTGCAGAAAAGTAAATCCTGATTGAAGTCAGGTTTGAAATGTGGTTCGTTGCGAGTGCCATCCATTTCCAGTTTGTCTTCATCGGAATAAACCAAATCATAACGGGATGTCTGAAGGGCTTTAACCACTTCATAGAGGGCGTCTTTGGCAAGTTCATCGTCATTATCAAGCAAGCCTACATAAGCTCCTTTAGCCATCTTTAAAGCGGTCTGAGAGGCCTTAACAATTCCACCATTTTGAGAGCGGAAATTAATGTGTATGCGTGAGTCCAATTGAGCATATTCCTGAAGCACTTCACGGACGCTTGGATTTGTTGAAGCATCATCGGCCAAAATTAATTCCCATTTATCGTAGAGTTGGTCGAGCACTGAATTAATAGCTTTACGTAGCCAAACTTCGTCCACATTGTAAACTGGAACGATGATAGAAACTAAAGGCTTGTATTCGAAAGTATTAATTTCTGCTTTGATACGTTTGAAATCTTTGCTAGTAAGAGTAGTTTCTTCGATATATTTTTGATAATCTGAAACTTCCTGCGCGGGAGTTGCTCCAGCAGTTTGCGGTTTGAAACGGCGGAGGATTTTTCTTTTGGCACGACGCAAAAACTCTTTTAGTCCCATGCGAGTGAACACATGCCAAGAAACACTTAAGAATTGTTTCGGCCTCAGATAAAGCGCCGTTTTGATACGTCCATAGATGCGAACCAGCTTCCAGGAACGGGAAGCGAGTACAGTCTCCAGCTCGCGTTTATATTCAGTAAGGGAACCTTGTAGAGCGGCAATTTGTTGATTTTTTTGTTGAATTTCTGAAGTTTTTTCAGTAATGGATTGTTCTTTGAGGAGAATTAAGTTGGTTAATTCCTGTTCGTTGCGCTGGCTGTTTTCCAACTCATGTTTGAGACGAGTTAGCAGTAAATCCTGAGTACGAATCTGATGATCAGCCAATTCCATTTTTTTTGTTTGGCTGAGGATTTTTTCATTTAAATCGTTGATCTGTTTGCGAGTTTCGACTAATTCATTTTCGCGTTCCAGAATAATAGCCTGTATTTCTCCAATTTGAGAATTGAGAATTTTGATTTGGCTTTCTTTGGCTTTGGCTTGATATTTTTCAGCCTCAAGGCTGTTCTTTATCTCAGAAATTTTTTGGTTAATTCCTTGATGCTTGAGTAATTCCTGATCCTTTAAATTGAGTAGATTGCGAATTTCATCAAAAGCGATTTTGTAGGCTTCAAAATAAGTCGTAGTGTGAAAATTATTTTGTTCTTCGATGCTATTTAAAATTTCACGGCGATCTAGTTGAGCTATTTTATCGCAGAAGAAAACAGTGCGATAAGTTGGCGCGCGGAAATTGCCGAGGCTAGCTAAATGATGATTGAAAAACTCATTGAAAGTGGGGAAGTGCTCAGGGCCTTCGTTGTCTTCTGACTGAGGCAAACTGCGAGCTGGAACAGGTTGATTGAGCTTGGCTCCAGTAGTGAGCTGCTGTAGATACCAATTGTAAATATTGCCTTCACCAATTTTGACTACGGACTGGGATTTCTCATGAAGTAAATGCTCTATTTGATCAACATCTGGCAAACCATTTTCCAAATGCTCAATTAAAAAAGGGTGATTATTGCCAGAGTATTGCTTGAATTGCGCATTGATGAACTCTTCAGCCTTGCGATTGTAAATGTTGTCAAAAGGAGCGGCCAGAATTACATAATGTCTCGATACTCTAAACATTTCTGCTACCACCTGCTCGCGATCAGCTTCATCGACATGCTCGAGCATATCGGAGCTGATTACCAAGTCAAAATGTCCATCTGGGAATGGTAATTGGCGGGCATCTCCTTGAACATAATGGGTATTGGACTGCTCGGGAGCGGGTTTCTGATCGAGAATAGTAAGTTTGGTATGCTGTGGCAAAAACCAGCTTAATTTGCCCTGATAGCCACCTACATCGAGAATTTCCAGGCTACGGTTGTGCTCATCTGAAGCGTGGTCGGCCAGAATCTGTTCTGTCAGTAAACCAAAGAGGGTGTTACGGGAGTAAAGATCCGCCGGTAGTCGAATTTTCTTTGCCTGTTTGATCATAATGAAGCAGATGCCAATTTGGACTTAAGTCAATTAGCCCATATTGATTAACATGATTGGCTTCTACAGTAAAGGAAAATGCCTTGTCGAGATAGTCAAATGGCAGCTGACATGCATAGTCGAAAATAGACAAAGAAATAAAATAATCTCCGCTGAGTAAAGGCAGCTCCGGAATCACGCAATCCAGATACCCCTCCCCCGCTGTGAGTTGATCGATTTGATAATTGGAAGTTTTGGTATTTGGCCCACTGATATGCGTGCCATCATGTCTATGCATTGCCAAGCCAAAAACAGGCCTGTCGACGACAGACTTAGACTGATAATGAATGCGTAATTTCAAAGCGTCTCCAGTGCGGGCTGGACTTAAAATTTCTAAATTAGTCAGGTGAATTGGCGAATTGGAAAAGTCTAACTGAGGGGCACCAGCGAGATGACGATGATAGCGATTAACGGCTTCTGCAGCCGGCCCTTCAAAGAGCAATTGGCCTTTGTCCAACCAGATAGCCCGATCGCAGAGTTGGGCGATTTGTCCGGCATTGTGACTGACCAGTAAGATGGTTTTACCCTGCTGTCTCCATCTGTCAAAGATAGCCAGACATTTTTGCTGAAAACTTTCATCACCTACTGCAAAAACTTCATCACAAAGATAAATATCGGCATCCAAATGAGCCGCTATAGCAAAGGCTAAACGCTGTCTCATCCCAGAAGAATAATTTTTAATTTTCAAATCGAGAAAGTGACCAATTTCGGCAAAGTCGACTATTTCCGGAAGCAGTTTGCGCGTCTGGGCTGTCGACAATCCCAGCAAAGTTGCATTGATAAAAATATTTTCACGCGCGGTTAAATCCTGCTGAAAACCGATGCCAAGCTCGAGTAGTGGAGCAATTCTGCCCTGTACCTGTATCTGTCCGGAATCTGGCTTATAAATGCCAGCCAACAGCTTGAGTAAAGTACTTTTTCCGGAGCCATTTTGACCGATAATCCCGACAAATTCTCCGGGCTTTATATGAAAACTTAAATCATCCAAAGCTATAAATTTTTCTTTAACTGGTCTACGCCAAAAATTCCATAACCCACTGACAAAACTGTCCTTCAGGGTGGTACGACGCTGATGGGGAACGATGAAAGTTTTGGTGATGTTGTTTACGGTGAGCACGATCTGGATAGTGGTTAGAGGTCTTCTAAAGTTAGCTTAACTCCTTCCATTAGTTCTGCCAAAGTTTCGCCAAGGACTAACCCTGTAATTTTACCTGTAATGTCAGCTGCATAGGCGATATCATCTCCATCTATCAACTGCCTAACAGTAATCGATATCACAGCTTTTTCAGTTGGCTCCACCATATTGTTTGATGTAATGGATAATTTCTATTAGATATACTCTCTTGACCTTTTTGTGATGGGCCACGATAGTTAATCGTGCCTGATTCTTGGTGTTTTTGTAAATGAAGTGACTTCCTTTGACATTTGTAAGCTCAAACCCGAGGCTATGAAGTATGTGATTTATCTCATCGTACTTCATTTCCACTGGTAATGACAGAAGTTTTTGAATTGATTTTTTGATCCCCATACTGGCAGTTTGCCAGCCTGACATGCACGCCAAATGAAATCGAGTTGAAGACTTCACTTGAAGTCTAAAGTATAACAAAATAGCTTGCTCAATATATTTAAGATAATGAAACTGTGCTTTAAAATACTAACGGGAGTATTTGCGTAGGTATTTACCTATATCCAACTTGTGATTTACTGGTCCCGGATTAAGCTTTTCCATATTTTTTTTGAAAGTTTCCCAGGCTAACTGAGCAGACTTTTTGTTATTTTTTGGAGATTTTTTCATAGGCGTGATGTTGCTTTATGTCGTAAGTATAAAATAATCTAACTTGATAGACAAGCGCGTAACAGATTATTAAAAAGTCCAATGACTTCAGATTAGATAAACGGGTTTTCTCAAGTATCTCAGAAGAGATTTGAGACAAATCAAACTTAATCATTTTAATATTTTTTATCGCTTTAATCTGATTAATTACTTTAAATATAAAATCAACTGAATACTGCTTTTTATTTAAAGTATTAATTATTTCAGCTAAAACTAAATCTGGAACTATAAGCGACTGCTCATAAGTAATAATTTTCTTTAATAATCTCTTAGCTTTCGCAAAATTACTGTCTTTCAGTATATAAGAAAGCCAAACTGAACTGTCCAACATGACTTTTTTCATGTGGCTATTTTACCTACTCCAGATGAACAGCAACTGAAATCAAACTTAAATCGTCTCTACTATAGTATTTTCGCTGCGCTTGAAAAACCAGTAACCGAAAACAAAAACTCCGAAACTGACCGCGATCAGCACCAAATGTTGCTTAACAGATGGCAAGGAGTCGATCAGAAAAACACGTCTGGAATATGAGATGAACTGAGTCATGGGATTGATATAAAGCCAGAGGCGGTATTGTTCCGGCACAAAAGACAGATCATAAACAATTGGAGTAAGCCAAAAGAGGATTTGCAGCATAACCTCCCAAATATGGGCCAAATCATGAAAAAAGGCATAAAGAGTAGCCAGTATAAAAGTCAGGCCGGTTGTGAATAAGAAAAATAGCAGCAGATAAGGTAAAAAAGCCAAGGCCGTCCAACCAGGAACCAGGCCATTCCAGGCATAGAAAATAGCAAAAATGATCAGATTGAGAGCAAGAGTGAGGAAGCTGTTTAAAGCTGCTGCGATGATAATACTTTCACGTGGGAAACTTAGTTTAATCAGTAGGTCTCGTTTTGACTCAAGGCTGTGCATACCGGAGGAAGTAGCTTCACTGAAACAGGTCCAAAGTACTATCCCAAGTAGCAAGTAAATGGCGTAATTTTGAAGGGGATTTTGAAGGAAAATAGTGAAAACTAGATAGATAACTCCAAAAAGCATTAAAGGCTTGAATAAAGTCCAAAAATAGCCCAATAAAGAGGATTTATAGCGGAGTTTGAAATCCGCTTTGGCGAGTTCGAGAATGATGGGGAGATTGAGCATAAGCGTTGTTCTGCTTAACGTCCTCTGCTGAGTTTGCGGACCAGTTCGACGGAATTGGTGGGAAACCCTAACTTGATACCAAGTGACGGGATTATTTTGACTTTAGACTTTTTATTAAGT
>CAUJDC010000047.1 GCA_963169815.1 Patescibacteria group bacterium
GCTAAAGATTGAAGTCTCAAAGCCTGAGAAGGAAGATGATGAAAGGAGGCTATGGAAAGTACTAGATCAGCTTGATTTTCTTCTAGTGGAATATTGATCAAATCTCCAGGCAAAAATACTTCTTTGGGGTATTTTTGATGAGCTTTGGCCAGTAGAGAACTGTTGTTATCTATGCCAATGTAACGAAAATTATGACTTAGATAATGGCCATATAAAAAGTCTAATAAACGTCCATTACCACAGCCAAGATCCACTATTTCAGCGTCAGGCTTTAAATATGGTTTAAAATAAATAAATTCTTCCCAGCTATAATGTCTGGTATCTGAAAATTCATTGGCTATTTGATGATAAGACTCCTGAACTTCTCTTAGTAGTTTGTTGACAATTTTTTGCCGCATTGCAAAGATATTGATTTTTGGCTGGAATTCTAGTATCAGTTTATAGCATTTTTCTTGTATTAAAGCCAAACTAAAATGCCTAATGCACCTGAAACAATTAGCCCCGCTGATTATAAAAAACGCCTGAATACTATTCATCGCGATTTATTGATCAGTGCTTACAATAAATCTGTTTCTGAACAGCGAGAATTGCAGGATTTGAAAAATGAATTCAGTCTAAAGTATCGCATTCCTTCTGCTTCTAATGTGGAATTAATTAAAGTTTATAGAGATTTAATAGCCGAGAAAGCTTTGCCTGAAGATCGTGATTTTTTGAAAATACTGAGAAAACGTGCTGTTAGATCTCAATCTGGTATTGCTAATATAACTGTTTTAACAAAAGCCTATCCTTGTCCTGGCAAATGTATTTTTTGTCCTACTGAGCCAGGTATGCCAAAGAGTTATCTCTCAAATGAACCGGCTATGATGAGAGCGGTACTCAATAATTTTGATGCTTTTAGACAGACTAAAAATCGCATTGGCTCACTGCAAAAAACCGGTCACTTTACCGATAAAGTTGATGTGATTGTTTCTGGAGGAACTTTTTCATTTTACCCTAAGCGTTATCAGGTTGAATTTACTCGCGGTATATTCAATGCTTTGAATTATCCGGCCAAGCCGGTTAGATCTTTGGCTGAGGCACAAAGAATTAATGAAACTGCGCAAAATCGCTGTATTGGGCTTTCCTTTGAAACCAGGCCAGATCATATCAATCCAGCTGAATTGCGTCGCTTACGCATGCTTGGTTGTACTAAAATTGAAATTGGAGTTCAGTCACTCAATGATCATGTTTTAGAATTAAATCGTCGTGGTCATGGCATTGCAGAAACTAAAGAGGCTATCAAATTAATTAGAGATGCGGCCTACAAGATCAATGTGCATATGATGCCAAACCTTTTAGGTGCAACTCCGGAAATTGATTTGACTGATATGAAAGAACTTTTTGAAAATCCGGCATATCGTCCTGATTGGATGAAAGTTTATCCTTGTATGGTTGTACCTTGGTCACAGCTAGAAGGTATTTATAAAAAAGGGATTTATCAAAGTTACGATGATGCAACTTTGGTTAAGTTAATGGTAGAAATGACTAAAACTTGGCCAGAATATGTCAGAGTTACCCGTATGTATAGGGATATTCCAGCGACTACTATTGTTTCTGGTTGTAAGGCTTCTAATCTCCGTCAAATAGTAGAAGCTGAAATGAAAAAACAGGGTATAGAGTCTCGAGATATTCGCACTAGAGAAATCAAAGATGCCAAAGTTAACTTTGAAGATTTAGAGTTAAGGGTTAAAGAATTTGAAGCTTCAGAAGGCCAAGAATTCTTTATCAGCTTTGATCATGTTGCAAAAGATAAGTTATGTTCATTACTTAGACTTAGATTCTCTTCACAGTCTCTCCAGGGTAAAAAACATTTTATGAAGGAATTAGAAGGAGCTGCTTTGGTTAGAGAAGTCCATACTTATGGCGAACAAGTGGCTATTTCCAATCGTGATAAGAAAGTATCTCAACATATCGGTTTAGGTCGCCAAATGATGAATAAAGCTGAAGAAATAAGCAAAAAGGCTGGTTTTAATAAAATTGCTGTAATTGCTGGTATTGGTGTGCGGGAATACTATCGAAAATTGGGGTATAGACTGAATGGAACCTATATGGTTAAGGATATTTAGCTTACTTTGTTAAAATTTGTATTTATGCTATAATATAGTGAATTAACTATATTTGTCTGTTGGCGCATGGCACCACTAGAAAAATACAAACAAAAAGATCCAGAACAAAAGCCTGAGAAGGCTAAAGAAGGTCAAAGAACTGAAAAACAGGCTCAATCTTTACAATTAGAGTTGGAAAAGATGCGAATTGAGCTCAGAGAAGGCAGAGTTAAGAAAAAGAGAGAAGCGATTAAAAGGACATTAGCTGAAGAGAAAGATAAGCTAGATCAAGAGGAGGTTTTTTCAGGTAATGATGCTGAGAAACTAAATAAAAAATTTACTAAAGAAAGAAAAATATCTTATACAGAATATTTAAAAGATAAAGATAGTTTTGATCTAGCTGGTTTTGCATATGCGGAAATGACTGATTATGGGATTAATCACGAAATTTTTAATGCTAAAGGTGGTTGGTTAGAAGAATTTCAATTAACTGACGCCAAAGATAAGGTTAGTTTAGAAGAATTTGTATTACAGAAGCAGTATGAACAATTGAACGCAATCCGTGAGTCAATGACTGAGGCTAGGGTAAATGTTACTATTTTAGATATTTATCCTGATTTAGAAGGAGATGATAAGAAAGCTGATAAACAGCAAAAGATACAGGAAGTAACTACAAAAGCTAATAATTATTTCAAAATCAATTCTCTACTTGTAGAAATGTACTTGGGAACTGATGGTGAAGAGAAAGAAAAGTATCGAAAGCAAATTATAAAAGATTTTACTGGTAGCGTTTTCTCTGATGTTGATACTAAAGACGCTCAGAAGCAGGGGATAATACTGGCACTGTTAAATGACATGTTGTCTGATTATCAGGCTATGCTTACTAAAAAAGATCAGTTAAAAGAATTCAATCCGAAAATGGTTTCAGCTCTGATGGATAAGGATATGACTGAGGCTAAATGGAAAAAGTGGATGGAAGAAGAAACTGAAAAAGTTTCTAAGAAAATTAAAGAAGAACAGTTAAAGAAGCAATCTGAGCAAATGCTTGTGGCAGGAGCTCCAGCCGCTTTTAGCCCTGAAGTTAATTATTACTCTGGAGTTTCTGCAGGAGAAATGCTTGGCAAAGAAAGTAAAATTACTTTTGAAGAGACTAGGCCAGGTGAATATCGTGTTATTTATCCTAGTGATAATGGCAATCAAGAAAGTCTTTTCTTTGCCAGAAAAGTAACTGAGGGTGGTGTTGAAAGAACTGTATTTGTTTTTAAAGACCCATTAATGGACAGTACTTCAATTGTTGATTCTAAGGATTTTAGAAGCAAAATTAATGATTTGTATCTTGATCATGCTATGAATGAAGGCTTGAAGCGTGGCGCCGATTATCTAGGTCCCAGTCTAAATGATGTTCTTAAGGATAAAGAAATGTCTTCAATGGCAGAAAAACTTTTTTATCCTAGAAAATTATCTGATTCTAATTTGAATACTGAAGATATTGTTCAATTTAAAAAGTTAATGCAAGTGCTTACTAACTCGGTTAACTCAAAGCCCGGTGAGGGGATTTATGGAAATATGATGCCGGTGAATAATCGAATAAAGCTAATCAATTTTGTTCTCTCAGAAAATAATGGACAAAATGCTCCTTTATTTTTAAAACTATTAATTTCCAAGACTCCACAACAGTTAAAAACTTATAGTATTGAATCATTGATGAAAGAGTTTGGAGTAAAAACTAATTATGGGAATTATTAGCTGATTTTTGAAAAAACAGGTTAATAGGGAAGATAAGGTTTTGACATTAGGTTATTTTGCACAATGTATCTTGTGCGTAATAATTAAGATATTGGATCTAGACATAGACTATAGAATTTTAATCTTTCACATAAACATTATCAAAATCGCTGATTTTGTTTTTGAGAATTGGATAATGGTCAAGTTCAGGATCTATATTGATAATTGACTGAGCTGCTTCCCTTGCCTTGACGATCATTTCTGAGTCTGTCAACGAGGCCATTTTTAAATCAGGTATGCCAGATTGTCTAACTCCATAGATTTGTCCCGGTCCGCGTAATTCTAAATCTATTTCTGATAATTTGAATCCACTATGATGATCAACCATTGCTTTAAGTCTTTGTTTTGCAGTTTGTGAATCATTTTGCATGAAGAGGAAACAGTAAGATTGATGCTCCCCTCTTCCGACACGTCCGCGGAATTGATGCAATTGGGATAGACCGAATCTTTCTGCCCCTTCAATCATCATAATGGTGGCATTTGGTACATCGATACCTACTTCAACTACTGAAGTTGATACCAAAATCTGGAATTCATTTGCTTTGAATTTAGTCATTACTTCTTCTTTCTCTGAAGGCTTTAATTTGCCGTGAAGTAAGCCAATATTTAGGAGTGGGAAAATATCGCGTTTGAGATTTTCATATTCTGATAAGACGGATTTTAATTCTAGAGTATCTGATTCATCGATGAGTGGACAAATTATGAAAGCTTGCCGGCCAGTTTTAATGCGGTCTTCAATCCATAGATATGCGTCTTTACGTTTTCTCTCAGGCACTATGCGTGTTACTATTGGCAATCTTCCTTTTGGCATTTCGTCGATTATGGATAGATCCTGATCACCATAAATGGTCATGGCTAAGGTTCTGGGGATGGGAGTCGCGGAAAGGCTTAATAGATGCGGAGACCCTTGAGATTTAAGTATACTGCGTTGATGAACTCCAAAGCGATGCTGTTCGTCGATGACTGCCAAACCAAGGTTTTTGAATTGAAGGCTTTCTTGAATTAAAGCATGAGTTCCGATGACAAAATCGATGGTGCCAGTTGCCAGTCCTAAATAAATTTCTGCTTTTTCAGTGGCTTTAGTGCTGCCAGAAAGAAAACGAATATTGAAAGTTTGTTTAAGGACTTCTGGGTTTTGAAAAAGTTTGGAAATGGTTTTGTAATGTTGTTCAGCGAGAATTTCAGTAGGTGCCATTAAGGCGGCTTGATAGCCATGAAGCAAAGCATTAAGAATAGCGAGACCGGCAACGATGGTCTTACCGGACCCCACATCTCCTTGTAGTAAACGAGACATGGGAAAATCCTGATTTAAGTCACTCAGGATTTCAGTAAGGCTTTTAGTTTGTGCATTAGTTAATTCAAAAGGAAGAATTTTTTGAAATTCAGGTAATGAGTCATGAATGGAGAGTCTTTTGCGATTTTTTTCAGCTGTTTGCTGCCATTGCCATTTTTTTTGTAGCGCTTTTAATTGAAGCAGGAATAATTCGTCGAAAGCTAATCTTGATTTGGCTGTTTCTAGTTTGTTTTGTGTGGCTGGGAAATGCGTTTCCATGATAGCATTTGCATACGGCATTAGCTGGTATTTTTCGATAATGTCTGATGGGAGATATTCTGGAAAAAGTTGTTTGGCAGATTTTAAAAGTGGATGGATCTTTTCTCTAATCCACTTGGAAGTTAATCCTTCTGTTTCATGGTAGACAGGAACTAGGCGTGCGGTGTGAAGTTGTTTTTGCCCCACAGCTTCGTATTCTGGACTGAGTAGAGTGACTTTACCTAAGTCGAATTTGGCCTTACCTGAGAGGATAATTTGCTGCCCATTGTGAAGTAATTTTTTGATAAATGGCTGATTGAACCAAATTATATCTACGGAGCCACTCTGATCAGTAAGTTTGGCTTTTATCAATTTTTTTCCGAATTTAGTGCGGATTTCTACCAATTGGCTAAGTGTACCTTTGACAGTATTGATTTGATCAGTGCGAATTTCTAAAATAGGAATTAGATTGGAAGAGTCAGTGTAAGTTCGAGGAAAATAACGCAAAAATTCAGCAACATTTTTGACACCAACAGTTTCTAGGCGATTGAGCTGGGCCTTAGTCGTTGAAATAGCTTTTCCCAATGGTGTTTTCGAGGTGAAAAGTGTGGTCATTAAATCTTACGATGATTACGTGGAAGCATCTCTCTAAAAATACCTTGAATAATTTTGCGACCAGTTTGCTGATCATTAATTAGTTTGGCATTTGTTTCAAAATATTTTTCTTGGCCTTGAGGAGTTCTGACATTGGCGGGCCAATTAATGATTTGACCTTCCTTTTTTAATATCTCTAGATAATGGCTGCGTTCATTTGGTCTAATGTAAATATCCTTGACTGCTTTGCCAATAAGCAATTCAGGTTTGTCATACCCTAATAACTGAGCTCCGGCTGGATTGATGTCGAGGAAAGTTCCATCTTCCAAGTCGGCTAGATATATTCCGTCTGTAACAGTTTCAAAGATACGTTTATATAGATCATTTGATTCTTCCAGTTGTGTTGTGAGTTGCTGATTTTTTTTGGTAATGGCGGCTCCTTCAGTTTCAAGGGTGAAAATAGTTGTACCAATCAGTTTGATAAGATTTGCAGCTGCTTCTAAGCGTTCTTTAGTAAAGAATGGTAAATTTAGATAGGAATCCAGATAATTATCTATGTCTATGCCAATTAGCTTGGCCTGTTCGGAAGCGATCTCTAGATTAGGATTGCCGAAGCGAACTAGTCCACCGATAAAAAAGGCGGTAATAACTCCGCCCAGATAAATCGGTGCTAAAAAGGCATAAGTGTCCGGGTGTCTTTCAAACGTTACTATTTGCCCAGTACGTAGGCATTTTTCAATAGCTACTTTTAGTATTTTCAAAAGTTTTTTTTCAGCTTCGGCATTGGAGTGAATGAGATTCCAAAGACGGCTCGCGTTGCTGAGCTTAGTAACAAGTTCGCCATCGAGATTTCTGATAGAAATTGGAATACCAAGAGCAGTAGAATAATTGTCCTGAATTTTCTGGAGTACCTGAAGTGGCAGATTGATTAATTGGTCTTTGGCCTTCAAACTATACTGATTTAAATTTTACAAATTTGCGTTTGCCAACCTGTACAAGTCTTTCTTGGCTCATTTCTAGACTGTAATTATAGTCGGTAATCTTGTTTTGATCAACTTTTAATCCTCCTCCATCGACTAAACGCTTGGCTTCACCTTTGGAAGAAACTAGTTTGTTCTCTACTAATAGTTCGATTAAGTTCTGGTCAGAAACATTAACTTTGATTACATCTATTTGATCAGGGATTCCTCCCTTGCTGAAAATGTTGGAGAATTCTTCAGCGGCTTGATTTGCAGCTTCGGAGCTGTGATAAATGCTGACAATAGTTTTTGCTAATTTGACTTTGATATCGCGAGGATTGGCACCTTTTTTGAGCTCTTTTTCGATAGTTTTAATTTCATCTTCCTCAAAATTAGTACACATTTGATAATATTCAAGAATCAAATTATCAGGTATGGACATGATTTTGCCGAACATCTCTCTAGATTCATCCATAACGGCGATGAAATTCCCCTCGCTCTTACCCATTTTTTTGACACCATCAGTTCCCACTAGAATTTTCATGGTCATAACAGATTGTGGTATTTGACCAGCAGCTTTCTGCAAAGTTCTAGCGGTCATCATGTTAAACATTTGATCATTCCCTCCAAGCTCAACATCTGCATGTAAGGCTACTGAGTCATGTCCTTGCATCAATGGGTAGAGGAATTCATGTAATCCAATTGGTTGATCTTTCTTCATTCTTTCTTTGAACATGTCTCTTTCCAGCATCTGAGCGACTGTAAACTGACTAGCTAGTTTTAAGACGTCATCGAATTTGAATTCTGCCAACCAGTCAGCGTTCCAAACAACTTTTACTGTGGTTAAATCTAACACTTTGCCAGCTTGTTCGAGGTAAGTTTGAGCATTATTTTCTACTTGTTCGCGAGTAAGTGGTTTGCGTGTTTCGCTTTTGCCAGTTGGATCACCAATTTGAGCAGTAAAATTGCCAAATAATAAGTAGATTTCGTGACCGGCTTCCTGGAATTCTCTTAGTTTACGCATAACTACCATATGGCCTAAAGTCAGGTATGATCCAGTTGGGTCAATGCCAAACTTAATTTTGAGTTTTTTGCCAGACATTAATTTGGCTTCTAACTCTTTGGCGGTAAAGATTTCGGAAACATTGCGGCTAAGAATTTTTTTAATTAGTTGTTTATTGACTTCCATACGGTTTTTAAGTTTTGATTTAACGCTATTTTACTGTAAAAATTGATTTGTACAAAATTGACTTTGAACTCAAAAATGTTTGCTGAGAAGAGAAAATATGTTGTAGGAGCAGTTCAGGCTGGGAAAAGACTGGATATTGCTCTAGTTGAGCTTGAGAATGGTGTTTCCAGGCAGTATTTACAAAAAATGATTAAAGAAAAACGGGTTTTACTCGAAGATCGTTATTTAAAGCCAAGTTACAAAGTTACTGAAAATGATGTTTTGGTTGTCGATTATCCTGAGAATGTGGCTTTGGAGATTCTACCAGTGAAACTTCCTCTAAAGATAGTTTATGAAGATGAGGACTTGCTGGTGATTGATAAAGATCCGGGGGTGGTTGTGCATCCTTCTGAACATGGTAAGTTTATGGGAAAGAGTTTAGTAAATGCTGTACTTGCTCATGTTGGTGAAGGTTTAAAAGGTATTGGAGGTGTTTTGAGACCTGGGATAGTGCATCGATTGGATAAAGATACCTCAGGCTTAATTGTAGTTGCCAAGAGTGATTTAGCTCATCAAGGTCTGGTTGAAATATTTAAGTCTAGAAAAGTTGAAAAACGCTATATGGCACTTGTTTGTGGTGATTTAAAAGAAGATCAAGGGATTATTGAAGGAGCTATTGGAAGAAATCCAAAAGATAGAAAGAAAATGGCTGTAGATGGTGTAAAAGCTAAAGAAGCTATAACAGAATATTCTGTAAAAAAGCGTTTTGAAACTAAATTGGGTGATTTTTGCTTAGTGGATGTTAAGTTGCATACTGGCAGAACTCATCAGATTAGAGTACATTTTCAGTATATAGGCCATCCATTGGCTGGAGATAAGCATTATGGAAGGGATAAAGTTAATGCTCAGCTGGAAAAGAAGTTTGGGCTTGTTAGACAGTTTTTACATGCATATAAGCTCAAATTCGTTCATCCGGTCAGCAAAAAAAAGATAGACCTGGAAATAGGTCTATCTAAAGATTTGCAGAAGGTTTTAAGCGATTTAGAAGTCGCTTAATTCAATCACTGTGTAGTTTTGGCGATGACCTTGAGTTCTCGCGTATCTTTTCTTTGGTCTGAACTTGAAAATACGAACTTTGTCGCCTTTGACATGTTCGATTACTTTAGCTGTGAGAGTGTCGCCAGTGTAAGGTTGACCTACTTGGCAGTCCTTGCCGTCATCAGCTGATTTTAGTAATACTTTGTCGATAGTAACGTCTTCGCCAACATTGGCTTCGAGTAAATCTACCTGAATTTGGCTCTTTGGAGCTACTTTATATTGTTTTCCTGCGATTTCTACAACTGCGAACATAGTGTTAAATTAGATCTTACAGCGCCGTTAATTTAATGGAAAAGCACCCTGGATGCAAGTGAAATTTGACAGTAGAAAATAATTGCCTAAAATTTTGATACTAAATTTAAAATAATGGAGAATGAAAGTATTAATTTTGGATGTGATTGACTTCGATAAAGATATACATGCTTTGGAAAATGTTCGTAATGTAATGAGTGGAAGATCAGCTGTAAAAAGCCGTTTTAGTGCACAAAAATTACATGAAAATGATTTGATTGAAGAAGAAATTGCTGCTGCTGATAGAATTATCATCTCCGGTTCGGCTAGATCAGCTTATGAAGATTTTCATTGGAAACCTCGTTTAAAAAGAGCTTTACAGCTTATTTTGAATAGTGGAAAGCCTACTTACGCCATTTGTTTTGGTTGCCAGTTTCTCGCCCAGGAAATGGGTGGAAAGGTTGTTAATAACCCTAATGGTCCAGAATTTGGTTCAGTTAGAATAAATTTGACTGAAGTGGGTATGAAACACCCTTTCTTGCATGGTTTCAATCAAGACAAAATGGTGCATGAGTCCCACAATGACAGAATTGAAAAGTTGCCAGAAGGTGCTGTACTGCTTGCTTATAATGAAAACTCCCCTGTCCAGGCATTTCAGTATAAAAATATTTTTGCCACTCAATTCCATCCTGATATTCCAGTAGATAATCTTTATAAACTTTTGGATGGACGCAAGCAAAAATACTTTGACTTGGGTGTATTTAAAAGTGAGTCAGATTATGAAAAATTGAAAGCTGAAATACCTTTGGGGGTTGAAGGCTATGTGATTTTGGAAAGGTTCTTAAATTTTGGCAGAGCTGATGGTGATACCAAAGATTTAGTTGAACTCATTCATGGCGCAGTCTAGACCTTCTTTAAGGCCAGTTTCAATGGCGAGTATGGTTTTTTCGATTACTTCAATAAGTAAATCTTTTTCTTGACCAAAAAAGTCACTTAAGACAAAGGAATGTGTGTCCTGAAGATTCGAGGCTGTTGTTCCTCTGCTCTCTATACCAATACGAAAACGAGGAAAATCTTTGCCGATATGTCCTACTACTGATTTAACGCCATTGTGAGTTCCTGCACCACCTGATTTACGTATTTTGATTGTTCCTAAAGGTAAATCTAATTCATCAAAAACCAACCATAATTGGCTTGGATCTACTTTGTAAAATTGTAAAATTTTTTGAATCGCTTCTCCTGAATTATTCATGAAGGTCTGAGGTTTTACCAGTAAAATTGGCTCAGCGTACAAATTAGAGTTGTTAATTTCGGCAATTTCAGCATTAAATTTCTTATCCATTTTGAACTCAGCCTGATATTTGTAAGCAAAGGCATCGATTGCTACAAAGCCTACATTATGACGATTTTTTGAATACTTGTTGCCTGGATTGCCCAGACCAGTAATAACGATCATGGCTAAATGGTTATTGTCTCATGCGAATTTCTTTACCACCTGTGCCGCCGATTCGGATACGATCCCCAGGTTGAGCGCCTTTTTGTCGCAACTCATGCTTAATACCAAGTCTTTCCAGGAAGTGATAAACTCTTTCGAGACCTTCATTATCTTCTAAATCAGTCATTTGCGCAACTTGTTCAAAGCGTTCTGAGAAAACATCCCAGGTACGGCGTAATTTGCCATTTTGATCTATTCTGCGACGAACAAACTTAACAATAAACTTGTTTTTGTTGACTGCTGCTTTGATTTTAACTGGTTTTGCCTCTTCAATTTCAGCTTCTTTTTTGTCTACTTTGTTCTTTTTGAGACGATGAGTTTTGACTTTGTCAGAAACCTCAAACATTAAGTCAGCTAGATTTTTTCCAGTAACTGCAGAGATGGTTTTAATTTTACCTTTTAATTTGGTAAATTTCTTTTCCATTTGTTTAACGATTGTAGTGAGATCTTCGTCTGATACTGAGTCAATTTTATTGATCACCACGATTTGTTCTTTCTTGCTTAATAACTTGTCATATTTAGCAAGTTCATTATTAATAATCTGGTAATCTTTGATTAAATCTCCCTGAGTTGGATCTAATAAATGAATGAGAATTTGATTACGACTAACATGTCTTAAGAATTCATGCCCAAGGCCTTTTCCTTCGTGAGCTCCTTCGATCAAACCTGGCACATCTGTGACGACAAAAGAAAAATGCTGATGCTTGTCGAATTCGCGCATATCTACTACGCCAAGATTTGGAATCAAGGTAGTGAAAGGATAATCGGCAATTTTTGGTCTAGCATTAGAAATTCTAGAAATGAGTGTTGATTTCCCCGCTGATGGAATACCGATAATTCCTACTTCAGCAACCAGCTTTAACTCCAATTGTAATTTAAGGGTTTTGCCTTGTTCTCCATGTTCTGCGAACATTGGAGATTGATTGGTCGAACTTTTAAAATGAGCGTTTCCAAGCCCTCCGCGGCCTCCCTTGATGACAATGACTTCCTGGTTGTGCTCGGTTAAATCCATGATTAAATCACCTGTTTCAGCATTAAAAATCGATGTTCCAGTTGGTACAATCAAAATTAAATCTTGCCCATCTGCTCCATGCATTAATTTTTTTTGACCATTGCCACCTTCTTCAGCTTTAAAGTGCTTCTTGGTGTGAAATTCGATTAAGGTGTTTTCATTTTCATTAGCTCGGAAAATAATATCCCCTCCTCTGCCTCCGTCGCCACCATCTGGGCCGCCACGGTCAATGTACTTCTCTCTACGAAAGTGTGAAGAACCGTTTCCACCGTTGCCAGCAGTACAGTCTATAGTTGTAATATCACAAAATTTGCTCATATTTAAATTAATGTTGGCGCTATTTTCGCTTTTTTCTGCGTAAAATGCAAATTTTATTGACTACCTGTCTGGCAATCCCTAGAATTCATTTACATTTTCTAGGCGAGAGTGGCGGAACTGGCAGACGCGCACGACTCAAAATCGTGTACTAGCAATAGTGTGAGGGTTCAAGTCCCTCCTTTCGCACCAAATAGATAGATTTACATGAGAATTGTCCAAAAAGAAGAGGCTGTCATGCTTTTAAAACAGGGTGATTTGGTTGTTTTACCTACAGAAACGGTTTATGGGTTAGCTGCTGATGGTTTAAATACAGATGCGGTTAAAAAAATATTCACAGCGAAAGGAAGGCCGTTTGGTAATCCATTAATTTTGCATGTGTCTTCTTTGGAAATGCTGGAAAGACTGGTTAAAGATATTTCGATACAATCGAAAATTCTGATGCAATTATTTTGGCCAGGTCCACTAACGTTAGTTTTTAATAGAAGTGAATTAGTGCCTGATATTGTAACTGCTGGACTAGATACTGTTTGTGTTCGTATGCCAAAACAAGATAGCACACTTGCTATTATTGAGGCACTAGGCAAGCCTCTGGCGGCTCCTTCTGCTAATAAATCTGGCCGCCCTAGTCCAACTAATTTAGCTGATTTAGAGAAAGAAATGCCTGAAATTGCAGTAATTGATGGAGGGCAGACTGAGTTGGGAATTGAATCTACTGTTGTTGATGCTCGTGAGAAAGATGTAAAGATTTTGCGCTTAGGTAGTTTGGAGGTGGAAAAGATAGAGGCAGCCCTTGATGAAAAAGTTATTTTAATAGAGAAAGATTCTAGAGCTAAATCGCCTGGGCAAAATTTCAAGCATTATTCTCCAAATGCCGAGGTGATTTTGATTTGGCCTTGGGAAACTTTTGGTGAAAAAGTTTCTAATGAAAATGGTTCTCGCTATACAACCGTTGAAGAAGCAATTGCTGATCTTTATGATAGATTTAAATGTGGCATCATTTGCGATAGTTCTCGAGAAACTTTGTATTTAGGTTACGATGTTTTACCCTTAGGGATAGGCTCGATAGAGCATGCCAAGAACTTATTTGCTACATTGCACAAAGCAGAAGATTTGGCTTGGGAGAAAATTATTGTAGATATGAGTAAAATCTATTCAAAAGAGGCTTTAGGGCCAACTGTAGTTGAACGTCTGAAAAGATCTGCAGAATAAATTAGCTATCTAATTGAGGCTTTTCTAATTCTTTCAGTTGATAGCCCACCTGGTCTACTCCGCCAGAGATTTTGATGACATCTTTATCTATTTTGCGGAATTCAGAAGTAGCATTGTTGTACATGCTGACTGTTGTTCCGAGATGATTACCAAGCTTATCCATGTAAGTTTGGTAAGTGTTGAGATGTTTGGATAATTCCCCTACTTTCTTGATTACGTCTTTCACTGAAGCTTCCATTTCTAAAGCTTTTAAACCTTGTAAAAGTGTCTGTAAATATGCGTAAAAAGTAGCTGGAGAAACTATCATTACACGTTTTTTGAAAGCGTATTCAATTAAATTCTGGGTGTTTATTTCTACTGTTCCTGTTTTGTAGATAAGCATGTTGTAGTAAATCCCTTCAGCCGGGATAAACATAATAGCAAAGTCGGTGGTATTTTCCTCAGGACGAATATATTTGGACGTTTCATCAATACGTTTCATGATGTCTTGCTTGAATTCTTTCTCCAGTTTCGCGCGTTTTGCTTCGTCATTTTCTTGCATCAATCGATTATAGTTTTCCAAAGAAAATTTGGCATCTATAGGTACAACTCTATCTCTAACATAAATAGCCGCATCTACTATTTCCCCATTTTTAAAAGAATACTGCATTTTGAAGCCGTTTGGAGGAAGTACGTTCGCTAGTAGAGTTTCTAAAAAATATTCTCCTAAAATACCTCTTTGTTTTGGATTGGTGAGGATTTTTTCTAAAGACTTCATCTGTTCAGCGAAAGAAACGACTTGTTTATTTGTCTCATCAAGTTGAGTTAATTTGCTGGTAACGTCTTTGATAATATCTGAAGACTGTTTGAATTGAGACTGCATTGTTTTGACGTTTTCAGAAAGGCTATTTGAAAGCTTTTCATTTACTTTTTCTAGTTGAGATTGAACTTCTTGACGGTTTTGTTTGTAAATGTCTGACATTTCACTGCGAGTTCTAGAAGAGCTGTCATGTAGCTCTTTACGTAAATTGTCGAGCATTTCTAGGAAAAGCTTGTCATTTTGATTTGATGGACCTTTTTTTAGTTCCTGCATTTGCCACACCAGATAGATAAGTCCTCCGAAAACGATAACTAAAATGAGTAAATTGAGATCCATGTTTTACTGTAAGAATTTTTTAAGTTTTTGAGCTAATTTTGTACCAACTTCCAGTGCTATTTCTGATTCAGGTAAATTTTTTAAATTTTCAACTGAACCAAATTTTCTGAACAGCTTTTGAGTTAGTTTTTTGCCAATTCCGGCGATATTTTCCAGCTCGGAGCTAGTATAGTCTTTTTCGCGTAATTTCCTATTGTATTCGATAGCAAAACGATGTGCTTCATCTCTTAAATGTTGTACCATTAAACGAGTTGCGTCATTTGGCTCTAATTTTATCGAAACTGGATTATTTGGCAGAAAAAATTCTTCCTGTTTTTTGGCAATGGAAATGATAGGAATGAATAAATGATGGTCTTGCATAGCCTTTACAGCATGTGATAATTGGCCTTTGCCGCCATCTATGACTATCAGATCAGGAATTTTTTTGAAAGAGGGGTCTTCATAATTTCTAGTAGTATCATAAACTACCACCATTTTTTCTGAGGAATGTTGGTATTCGCTCATCTCTATTTTTACTTCTTGAAAGCCTTGTTTTTCGTATTCTCTAATTTGATCTTTATCTATTTGAATATAAAGACGTCGTGTTTTAAATTTCTCAGTGATTTTTTTGATAATTTGCTCTGTATACTCGTTTTGATAATCGAATTCGTTGACGAAAGTTTTTAATTTGCTCACAGAAATTGTTTTGAATTTGCCCACTATTTCTTTGTTTGATTTGATTTGATAGTCGGTTTTTCCTTTGGTGATTTTAATCCCTTTAGTGGCAATTGATGGTTTCAGATATTTGAGGCGTCTAAGTATGACTTCTTCCATTGATTTAAAATCGTCAGGACTGCCCGCTTCTTCCAGATTTATTTTGAAGTGACGATAATCACTGTTTTTAGGAAAACCATTTTCAAATACGCTCATTGAAGCGACTGTATTGGTGCCCGATAAATGAGAGATATCATAACATTCGAGGCGTTTTGGTATTTTAGGTAAACCAAGTAGTTGAGCCAGATTTTCTAGAGCCTCTTCTCTGGTTGCCTTGCTTTCCCCTTCCCATCTGGCTCTAGATTGTTTGGCGAAACTAAGAGCGTTTTCCAAACATAATTCTAGTAATTTATCTTTTTTGCCTTTTTGTGGGATGACAATTTTTACTTTATGATCAGACATTTCCGAAAGCCAAGATTCAATAATGCTTTTTTGATCTAGTTCAGTGCTGATGAGGATTTCTTTTGGTATATTGGTGTTTTCAGAGTAAAATTGCTGAATGAATGAAGTAGTTAATTGCTCATCAGTTGAATCTAAATCCGGTTTTTTAAGTATGGCATTTTGTTGGTCGATTAACTTGCCTTCTCTTACTTGGAAAACATTGAAGTAGACGCGATCATCTTCAAGAATAAAGTTAATTATATCCGCATTTTGATGATCCGCGCTGGTCACTAATTGATGCTGGTAGAGATTTTCTATACTAAGAATTTTATCTCTAATTTTGGCTGCCTGCTCAAATTTTTTGTTTTGTGCCGCAATTAGCATGTCAGCTTTGAGAGTTTTTAAAATATCTTCATGTTTTCCTTCCAGAAAACTGATAATGCGATCGATGATTTGGCGATATTCTTCTTTGGTTGGACGTCCAACGCAGGGAGCAACGCAACGTTTAATATGGAGGTCTAGACAGGGGTATTTGATGCCTGCCTTGGTGACTTTAACATTGCTTTGTTTGCTTGGATCTGAGCCATCAGAGAGCCCTAAATGTTGAATTTCTAGATTGCAATTGCGGTATGGGAAAATTTTACGTAAGTGATTTAACGTTTCATGGATTCTACTGGCTGCGGTTTTTGGTCCAAAGTATTTGGCTTTGTCCTTAATGACTTTTCTAGTGACGTAGATCCTGGGATAATCTTCGTTTACGGTAATTTTAATATAGGCAAAGTTTTTGTCGTCCTTCATCAAGATATTATATTTTGGACGATTTTCTTTAATTAAATTGGTTTCCAGCATGATGGCTTCGAGGTCGCTGCTGGTGATGGTGTATTCTATATCAGTTATTTGCTCGACCATTTTGGCCGTTCGAATTGGATGCTTTTTGGTGTTTTGGAAATAGCTGTTTACACGTTTAAAAAGGTCTTTGGCTTTGCCAATATAAATAATGTCTCCATTATCATTTTTCATGCGATAAACGCCTGGTTGATGAGGTATTTTTCTGATTAAATGTTGTAGGTTTTGTTGCAAGTTGATTTTGGTTGTTTTGCCAGTTGATTGGCCATAGTATAGGATAAGTTTAGATAAATGTTAATTTGTACTGATGGATTTTGATAGTTTAGTTAAATCAGATTTAGAAAAACGCATCAAGGCTACTCAGTTTTATTTTTCTTTATTTGAAAAAAAACTAACTGCGGTAGAACTAGATAGACTGATTCTTGGTGAAAAAGAGAGTGACAAAATCTATGCGCCAATTGTTTCTACAAATGAATTAGCTCAAAACTTACTGGTTAAGGCTGGAAACATGGCTTGGATATTTGCTTATGTCCCATTTGTTAAATCTGTATCTCTCTGCAATTATTTGTCTTTTGATATAGCTGAAAAAGATAGTGATATAGATTTGCTTATTATCGCTGAGAAAAATCGTATTTATTTATGTAGATTTTATGTGACGATTTTGCTTCATTTAATGCGCATGAGACGACATGGTAAAAAGATTAGTGGCAGATTTTGCTTAAGCTTTTATCTTTCTGAAGAACATTTGAATTTATCCAAAATTGAACAAAATCCTTATGATATTTATTTAGCATATTGGTTTTTGGGATTAAAAGAGTTGACTAATTTTGATCCTCATATTTGGGAGATGCTGCTCGTTGAAAATGAAAAGTGGTTACAAAGATATTTTGGACAGATAGAGCTTAGAAGAGAACCTCCTGCTATTCTTAGTGAAAAAAGACTATTAAGAAGGTTGGTTGAATGGCTTTATAAAGGCTGGCTAGGTGATAAGTTTGAAGCTTTGTTGAAATGTTTTTTTGAAAAAAGAGCTTCAAAATTAGCCAAATTATTGCCTGAAAATGCTTCAATTGTGGTTTCAGACGAGATGCAGAAGTTTCACAATAATGACAGAAGAGGCTTGTTTAGGCGTAACTGGGAAGCAGCCTTAAATAGGCTTGGCCTTTTTAAGTAATTTAGGATCCAAAGTTTTGAAAAGAAAGTTGATGGCCGTGCCATCAAAACCAAAGTCGGCTCTAAATTCATTTTCCAAATATCGACGGTAAGAGAAGTGAACGTTTTCAGCTTTATTTACTGTAAATTGGAAAGTAGGAGTAGCAGCGTCAAACTGCACCATATCATAAAAATTGACTTTATTGTGACCAACCAAAGGAGGTTGATGTTTGTGGAATTTCTCTCTGATGAAGTCTACTAATTGCTCATGATCAATCTTCCTTCGTCTTTCAAAGACAATATGTTGGGATGTTTCTAATACAAGATCTAAGTTACGGCCATTTTTAGCAGAAACGAATAAAACTGGAGCCCATGATAGAAAATCGAAACGACTTTTCAAAATACGTCCAATACGATCTCTTTCTGCTTCTTTGTCTTCCATTAAATCTGATTTGTTGATCAGAATGATTAAACCTTTGTGTGCTTCAAGTATATAAGAAGAAATATGCAAATCTTGAGCTCTAATACCAACACTATAGTCTAAAACTAAACAAACGATGTCAGATCTTTCTATTGAGTCGATTGTTCTGAATGAAGAGAATTTCTCAATCCCCTGCTCTATTTTACCTCGACGTCGTAAACCAGCGGTATCAATCAGAGTATAATGTTGATTGTCTTTACTTAATTCAATGTCTATAGAATCGCGAGTTGTGCCAGGCACATCAGAAACAATAACTCTTTCCTGACCTAGTAATGAATTTACTATTGAGGATTTACCAGCATTAGGTCGCCCAATAAGAGCTATTTTCACTGTGTTATTGGTGGTGGTAGCTGTATTTTCTTCATCCCAGCCGAAACTGCGTAAATGTGTTTCAATTTGGTGAATGAGGCCGTCGACATTCTTGTTATGGATAACTGAAATCCAATGTGGCATGCCAAAGCCTAATTCTGTCCAAGTATTAAGGGATTCGTGATTTTGTGGGTGATCAATTTTATTAGCAATAAAAATGACTTTTTTGGATTTGCGACGTAGAATCTGGGCTGCGTCCAAATCATCTTTAGTTGGTAAAGCACGGCCATCGACCATAAATAGTACTAAATCGGCTTCGTTGATTGCGATATGTGACTGACTTTGCATGTCAGCTTCGATATTTTCTTTTTTATTAAATTCAAGTCCACCAGTATCTACAAGGATGCTTTGTAACCCGTTAATGTCTATTTTTCTAAAAACGCGGTCACGAGTAGTGCCCGGCAATTCTGAGGTAATGGCAATTTTTTGGCCTACAACTCTGTTGAATAAGCTGGATTTGCCTACATTTGGTTTACCTACTATGGCAATAAATGGTAATTTGTGCTGGCTACTCATTGTCATTTTTTATGCAATTTCAGGTCGCAAGACTACAGGAAATAATCAATAAAATAAAGCTTTCTTCTAAACTTAATTTCAAAAATTCAGTTGATGTCGAAATGATTTTGGAAGTCGATGGTTTGGAAATTGAGGAAATAAACAAACTTATTGGCGCAGGAGTGAATAAATTGAGGTTCAGAACATTGGCTAAATTATTAGAAATTGAGAATATGCTTTTGCCTTCTAAAAAGCATTACTCTGGAGATTTCGCTGAGAAATTAAATGATATTTTTGATAATTTTGACGTTTTAGATACGGTTCAGGATATGGGAATTGCTAGGGCGGTTAATTTGTGGAGCGCTAAATCTGGTAAAACAAAAGATGTGCTGGTTCAAATTAATGCAGTAAATGATCAGATTAAATACGGAATTTTGCCTAAAGATTTTACTGTTTTTGTTTGGGAAATAAATAAACTTTTTGGAGTTAAATTAAAAGGAATTAGTTGTTTTGTGCCGGATACAGGAAATCAAAAACTTTCGAAAACGATTTTAAGAAAGGCTAGTGTTCTTTATAAATTGATGCGTTCCAGATATCGAGGCGTTGAGGTGTTTTCGGTTAATGCTGGCCTTGGAATTGAAGAGTTGGTTGGAGATGGGGTTAATATGATTAGACTGGGTATCAATAGTTTGGGAAATTAGATTGGCAAAGCCGATTTTTTTGTTATGATAAAGAAAAACTTTGAACAAAATGAAAAGAATTAATTTTTGGAAAAAACTGTTTGCTACGATCGCTGTAACGATGATTTTTTTTAGTTTTTACAGCTTGGTTTTCGCTCAGGGAACTATTTTACCCAAGGCTAGTAAAGATGGTGACTGTGATGTTTTGATCAACGCTTTTGTCGTTGCTGAAGCCTCCGGCCAAAAAGTGAGTGGTAATGTTACTAATGAAATACTTGGTTGCGCGGTAGTAACGGGTAGAGTGAGTTTGAGTATGGTTCCCTATTTTATTAGATACTTCAGCAATTATCTGCTCGGTATTATTAGTTTAGTTGCTTTGCTTTTTATAGTCTTGGGTGGATTCTTCTATACAATGAGCGGGCTTACGCCTGATAAAAAGGATCGTGGTAAGACTTATATTAAAAATGCTATAACTGGCATGATTGTGGCTTTTCTTGCTTGGTCAGTAGTAAATGTAATTATATCTGCAATAACTGGATAAAAATGAAAAATCCAAAAAGAATTGGTGCTTTAGGGATAATTAATGAAAAAATTAGAGGTATTAGAGCGAGAATGGAAAAGCAAAAGGCTTTAGATAATGCTACTGAAGAGCTTTTAATGAGAACTGAGAAAAAATCTAAACAAGAGAAAGTCTTGATTGAAATGTCTCCGTCTAGCGTTTTCAAATCCTCATTAGTGATTTTGGCAGTGATTTTAGCTTGGCAGGTGTTTTTCCAAATCAGTGGAATTTTTATTCTCTTCTTCACGTCGTTCTTTATTGCTGCGGCCTTAGATCCTTTGATTGACTTTCTCCAGGTTAGAAAGCTCCCTAGGGCTCTTGCTGTAATTTTAATTTATCTGGTTATATTTGTTTTAGTAGCTTTGTTAATTGCCAATTTACTTCCTCTGATTGCTGCCCAGCTCTTTAGTTTAGCTAACACGATTAATGTATTTATTCAAAAAGTTTCAGAAAACCCTACTCTCAATTTACCATTCGGAGAACAACTAAAGCCCTATTTGAATGATTGGTTAAAAGCAGTTGATTTTAAAGTAGTGGCAGTTCAATTGCAGAGCTCGCTACAATTACTTTCTACGCAATTGTTTAATTTGGGTGGCAATTTGTGGTCATTTGTCATTCAAGTATCAAATGGTTTAATGAATTTTGTCTTGGTACTCATTTTGGTCTTCTTTATGACAGTGGATGAGAATGCTTTAGAAAATTTCTGTATCTCAATTTTCCCAGAAAGACATAGTGATTACATCTCGATGAGGATGCAGATGATTAAAAATAAAATTGGTGAATGGATTAGAGGACAGTTAATAGTATCGGTTGTAGCTGCATTAATAACGTTTATTGGATTGGCTATTGCAGGCGTTGAATATTCTCTACTTATCTCGGTTATTACTGGTATCTGTATGATAATCCCTGTCTTCGGTAGGGTTGTAGCTGCGTTGATCGCTATCCCAATTGTTTTGAATCAATCCCCCGCTTTGGCTTTATTTCTGATCATTTACTACTTTGCCATTTCCCAAGTAGAAAATAATATTTTAGTTCCTCTATTGATGAATAAGGCTGTAGGACTCAGTCCAATATTAATTATCTTTGCTTTACTGGTTGGATTCCAATTTTTAGGTATATTAGGTTTGATACTAGCAATACCAACTGCCACTATCTTGGCAATTTTTGCGAAAGACATCGGAAAAAGAATTCATGCCAAAGCTTTAGACTAAATTCTGTTGAAAACAATTACTTCGTGATTTTCTAAGCTGAAAAGGTTCAATTCTGTTAAATGTTGATTTGAAGTTTCTCCTAATTGAACTAAAATGATTGCTGGACAATTAGCCTTAATATCTTTGAGTTGTTTTGGAAACTCATAGCTTTTCATTTCTACTCCTTCACTCATGCTGGATAAAGTTTCTAGGCCAACTTTTGGTTTTTTGGTTAGATTAATCAACTGGATTTTTTGCTGATGATATTTTCTATCTAAATAGGCTGTTAGAATAGCGTGATGCTTTTTGAAGTGATAGAGACTACTGAAATAGAAGAGTGCTTGATGATTTATTAACTTAGATAAAGTTTTTACAGTAATTAATTTGTTTCTATATTGTTCATGCAAATAAGCCGCCCAAATACCTAAAAATTTGCCTATAATTAGACCGCCGAAGATGAATATGAAGCTTAAGTCTAATTTAGACTCGCTGTGAAAACTTTGACTGCCAATAGCAATATCAAAACTGCTAGCCAGGTTGTATGTTGAAAGTCTTTTTCTCAATTCATGGTCTATGGCTTTTTGATAAAGATCGGCTTCTGCCGTGTTCTTGCTGTCAAAACTGATAATTAGATTATTTTTTTCCTGTTTCTTGCCTCTAATCTGTAATTTTAAATTACTTTCATTAGTAACATTGTCTTGAAAAGCGGGGTCTTTAATCCACCCTTGTATGCTTTCGGTAATTTGATCTGCTGATTGAAGATTTTCGTAATTGTTATTTTGCGTTGAATTTTTGGCATTTACTGAAAAACTGTAGAAAAGACTGTTTTCGAGGTTGGCTGTGGGCTTAATTTTTGTTACGCCAAAACCTGCCATGAGGCCTACTAGGGCTGCTAAAGTGATGAATAAAAAATTTCTTTTTACTAATCTGAGTAAATCAATTGTTGACATTATTTAATTGGTGAATGTTGGTAGTGATGCCATTTTGATGCAATGTACTCGAGTATCTGCTGATTAAAATTTTCACGATTAAAAGCCTGAGCATGCTTGGCGATTGCTTGATGATCAAACTTAGTTTTTCCTAATTCATTGATAGCAGTTTGGAGAGACGCTACTGTTTGTTCTTCAAAAAATACTCCGGTGTTTTTGTTTACTGTTTCTGTCGCTCCACCTTTTTTATAAGCAATTACTGGGCATCCGCTAGCCATGGCTTCTATGGGGATGATGCCAAAATCTTCTATTTGTGGAAAAATTAATGCTTTAGCTTCAGAATATAGTTTTTTTAGTTCATTGTCTGGCACAAAGCCGAGGAGTTCGATGTTGCTTTTGGCTGTTTTCTTTAATTTTTCGAACATACTGCCTGTTCCTGCTATCTTTAAAGGTAAGCCGTTCTTATTAAAAGCCTCAACTATTAAATCATATTTTTTATAGGCAGTTAATCTCCCGACAGATAAGTAAAATTCTTGTCTCTTATTGTTGTACTGAAAATTCGATGGATCGATAAATGGATGAATTATTTCGCTGTCTCGACGATAGTATTTCTTTACTCTTTTTTGGACACATTCTGAATTAACAATAAAATGGTCGACTCGATCAGCACTTAATCTGTCCCAAAGACGAATTTTATGAATAAAAAATGGTGCAATTTTTTTTACTATTCCTGAAATGGCATATTCATTTAAATATTGCTGATGATTTTCCCAAGCATAACGCATTGGAGAATGACAGTAAGAAATGTGCATCGTTTGAGGTGCAAGTATCAATCCTTTGGCGCAAGAATGCGAGCTGGAAATAACTATGTCGTAATCGTTTAAATCAAATTTTTCGAAAGCATCTGGCATCAAATGTAAGAAGAATTGATGGTGCTTGTTAGCAGTTGGGATCTTTTGAAGATATGAAGTGATGACTTTAGCATTTTCGAAACCTTTAATTTTTTCTGGATTGTAAAGACTCGTATAAATTGGCGCATTGGGAAAAAGATGATGAAGACCCAAGATAACTTTCTCCGCACCACCTTGATTGGTAAGCCAGTCACAGACAATAGCGATTTTTGCGTTTTTAAGATCTTTCAAAATTGTTTGTTAGTGTGCAAACAATATAGTTAAAATCCGCTCAAAAATAAATGTCTATTTTGTTGTTTTTTCCTCTTTGTTGTCTGGAAACAACTTGGAAAGGATGGTTCTATATGGATTTGATGAGTCCATTTTGTCCAAGGCTTTGGCTTTAAACAATTTAACAATTTTATTGTCGGGGTCTCTTTTTAGAAGTCTCTCACAGATATGCATGACATCAACATATTTACCTTTATTAAACCACATGCCAAGAAGTTCGATAATTACATCTTCATCGGTTTTGGCTATGGTGGAAGGATGTGATTGAGTTGAATCTTGAACTAGAATCAGTCTGCCTGCCCTCTGTTTCAGTATGTGATTGAGTCCTAAATAACAGCTAATGATGAAAATTGCTGCAAAAATGATATAAGCGGGATTGCCGGTGGAGCTATTCATTTCCAGGGAATAATTGAAAGTTGTATGCATTAATATTGCTGCCAAAAGCCCCTTTAAAATAGTCGCTTCCTGATATGCCTGTATTTTAGAAATATTGAGCAGTTTGCCTAACATCCTGCTTACAAAAAAGGATTTTCCAGAAAGGTTGGATTGTTCGACAATACTGATGGAAAATTTGGCGATGCCATAATAGTAGCCAAAGAACCCAGAGAATACTAAGTGTCCACAAGTAGTGAAAACAGATCTGAATAAGTAAGCCACGATTAAGGGTGCGAATCCGAAATTCGTTCCGATCTGGTAAAAGTAAAAAATGTTTTCGGCAAAAGAGAAACCCAACGCTGAAACCAAGCTCAGCTGTATTGAATCATTAATGGTTTCTATGAGTAAAAATTTACTATCTAAGTATCTTACTAACCATTGTTTGACTAATTCTTCAGTAATACTGACCCAGGCATATAAAATTATGAACTGCAGAGTGGGACTTTTAATCGAGCTTTCTAAAGTATTTACAAAATCAAGTTGTGGAAAATTTAAGAATAGGTACTGAATCAAGAAAATTGGTACTACTGAAAAAGTACCTAAAAAGAATATTAGTAACTGAATTTTCTTGTTACGAGTCTTTTTAAATATTACCAATAGCCAGATAATAGCTGGTAAGAAGGCCAAACCTCCATAGACGATATATAGTGGATCAAAGTTTGGCATCATTTGCAGTTATAATGCTAGGCTGCTATTAGAGAAGAATTGTCGCCGCCTTGGTTAGAGTTAGTGATACCGCTCGTGTCAAGTAACTCTAATTTTGCTTCATCCACTGTAGGAAGGCATTTAATTAACTGAGTCAGGCCAACTACTTCAAGAATATCTAAAATATTTGGATGGGCCATAGCAATAACCATTTTCCCACTGCCTTCGGAGATTTTGCTATACCAGTCAGTTAAATAACCGATGGCTTTACTGTTCATATATTCAAGTCCTTCGAAGTTCATCAATAAATGAAGGTTTTTGGGGTTTTGCTCAAGTAAGGCGTAAATAAGTTTAGCTTTTTCGTCTACATTAGTTTCGTCAAGTTGGCCTTTGAAAAGTACAATCTTGGCTACTTTGCCTTCTGATTGGCTATTGTCATTGGCTGATCCTCCAATTTTAATGTCTTCGATGGTGATATTAATGTCAGTCATACTATTTTATTAATTTTTATTTAATTTAATACAATGTGAGTTGGATCGTTGCTGGCAATAGCCTGCTTCAATTTTGGATCATTTAAGAATTTCTTTACACGTACCCTTATACCTCCTTTTTCAGTATCTGTGAATTCTAATTCGTCAGTCCATTCTGAAACGATTTTTGGTAATCCCCTGCCTCTTATTAATCCATTGAGTGCATTTTGTTTTTTCCTACTCTCAATCAGTTTATTGATTTCGTCTGCTTTCATATGTTGGGCGGCGGTACCCGTATCTTCGACCATAATCTGAATAAAATCTTTAGGATTGTTTTGAAAAACTATCTTAATTATTTCACCTTCTTTGGAACCATGCTCAATAGCATTATTGCAAAGTTCGTCTACAATAGACTGAAAACGGTAGGCCCATTGTTCGCTGAAATTAGTCATGTTCTTGATTAAGGTCAGTGTAAAGTCACGAATTCCAGACAAAAAATATGCTTGAGTTGGCATAGTAATCGTAATTTCGATCATTTTTTGCCCTTTGTCATCGATGTGTTGTGTCGTCACATTTTCCATGTATTTTTGCTTTTTGATCTATGTATAATATCAGTAAACCGTGTTTTTGTCAAAATTGGCATGTGGAAAAACTTGCAAAGTTGGCTAACTTATAATAAAGTCGTGGTGTTTTATTTCAAGTTTATCTCTAGATTGGGCGATCCTCCGAGGGTTGTACCCTTGGCTAAGCTCAAAATGAAGAGATAAATTAACCAAAAGGATTATGTCAAAGAACGTTGTAAAAGAAATGATGGATGCAGCAATGCATTTCGGTCACCAAACTCAAAGATGGAACCCAAAGATGAAGCCATTTTTGTATGGCTCAAAGAGTGGTATCCATATTTTTGATTTGGAAAAAACTGCAGTTTGTTTAGAGAAAGCTATGGAATTTCTCAAGCAAACTTCTGCTAGTGGTCGTATGGTAATGTTGGCTAGTACTAAGCCCCAAGCTGCTAAACTAGTTATGGACGCTGCGAAAAACGCTAAAATGCCTTATGTAATTCACAAATGGATGCCTGGGCTTTTAACTAATTTTTCTACAATGAAAAAGAGAATTAAATACTTTAATGATCTTTTAGAGCAAGAAAAGAATGGTGAATTAGGCAAATATACCAAGAAAGAAATCGCTAAAATTAAGAAAGAATTGGTTAAGCTTCAAGATGCTTTTGGTGGTGTGAGAGAATTGGATAAACTACCGGGAGTTGTGTTTGTTGCTGATGTGGTAAGAGATAGAATCATTGTAAATGAGGCTAATAAGATGAGAATTCCAGTTGTTGCAATAGTTGACTCTAACTCTGATCCAGATGGTGTAGATTACCCTATCCCAGCTAATGACGATGCACTTTCATCATTAACTTTTGTTATCTCTAAAGTAAAAGAATCTTTGGGGGAAGCTAAGGGTGCTAAAAAGTAGGAATAAAAAAATATATATTAAATTTCCTCAATCCATATGCAAAATAATGATAATATCAAGCCACAAGATGATCAGCCAAAAACTGATAATAGTGTACAGCAAAGCAATGTCGCCGTTCAAAATAACGATGCGTTGAACAATTCAGCAATAAATCAAGCTGCGCAAGTAGGTAATGAGGTAAAGGATCAGGTTTCAAATTTGGGCGAGCAAGGAGCTAAACAGGTTGCGAATCTTGGGAAAGCTGGTGCTGATCAAGTCCAAAATCTTGGAAAAGAAGGTATGAAACAGGTAGGTAATCTAGGGAAAGCTGGTGCAGATCAAGTCCAAAATCTTGGAAAAGAGGGTATGAAGCAGGTTGGTGGTATGATGAGTGCTTTCACTCAGCCACTTTCTGCTGAATTTAAACAGCAACAACCTCCTGTTACTAAAGACGAAAAAGTTTATGCCACTTTGGCTTATGTGCCACTTGTCGCTTTCCTTTCAATTATCGTTAAACCGGATAGTGCTTACGTTAGATTGCATGCTAGACAAGGAATTTTAATTTCAATTTTATTCTTCTTTACTGGTATTTTTGCAGCAATTGTAAGTTTATTTGGTTTCATTGGAGCTCTACTCGCCTTCTTGATTGGTTTGATTCCTTTGGCTTGTATGATTATTGGTATTTATTCCATGTATTTAGCCTTAACTGGCATATGGTGGAAAATACCTGTACTGAGCTCAATTGCTGAAGTAATACCGGTAGAATGGATGGCAAAAACTTCAAAAGAAAATATCACTGGCCAGGCTGGGGTTGCTAAAGTTGATTATGATAATAGATCAGATGTTATCAAAGCTGAAAAAGCTGAAACAACGCCTACTGTACCAGTTGCTCCAGCAACACCTGAGGCTCCTACTGATGCCAATCAGCCAGATCAATCTGCTGTGAAAAAATAATTCAAGTAATATTAATTTTATACTAAAATGACTAATATGTTAGAAGACGTAAAAAATTTACGTGAAGCTACTGGTGCGTCTATGATGGCTTGTAAGAAGGCTTTAGAAGAGGCAAACGGTGACTTTGAAAAGGCTTTAGATGCTCTTAGAAAAAAGGGGGAAGCTAAGGCAGCTGAAAAATCTGACAGAACTACTGGGGAAGGTATTGTTTATTCTTACATTCACACGAACAAAAAAGTTGGTGCTATGGTTCAATTGGCTTGTGAAACAGATTTCGTTGCTAAAAATGAGAAATTTATTGAGTTTGCCGCGGATTTGGCGATGCAGGTTGTCGCTACTAACCCAAAGGCTGTAAATCCTGAAGAAATTAGCGATGAATTTATCGCTAAAGAAAAAGAAATTTGGAGAGCTCAATTAGAAAATGAAGGCAAGCCAGCTGACAAGATTGAGATGATCTTAACTAATAAAGAAAAATCTGCTCGAGAAGAAATGGCTTTGATGAAACAAGCATTTGTAAAAGATCCTGATAAGACAATTGAGGCTTTGGTAAAGGAAAACATTAATAAGCTTGGTGAAAATATCAAAATTGTTAAGTTTGTTAGATACGAAGTTTAATTAATAGCTCAAAGCCCAGCAAATTTGCTGGGCTTTTTTTATATTCAAATATGTGGTAAAATAGTATGAAATTAAAGAAAACAAATGTTAAACAGTACTTTAGAACTAGTTGTAGATAAAAAGACGAATCCTAATGTTTGGAAGGTGGATTTTTTTGGTAATCTTGATTCTTATAGCCTCCAGACAAAGAAAAAAGAGATTTTAGATTATATTGATTTGGTTGAACCAGCTACTCTGTTATTCGATTTTACAGGCTTAAACTTCATTAATAGTGAAAGCATTGGCTTAGTTTTGCATATCAGTGAAAAGTTAGCTGAAAAGAATAAGAAATTGGTATTAATTGGTGCTAAAAAGAATGTGTTCCAAGTTTTGGATGTAATTGGTGCATTCGAATTGATACAGCATTATAAATCTTATGATGACTTCCTAAGAAATCAAGGTAATGCTAATCAGGCCAACTAAAAAGATATATTGGAATTTGCTGATGGTGAGCCTTTTTGCTATTGCGATGGCTCTTTTTTTAAAATTTGTACTTCAAATTGAATTTTGGCCTTGGCAATGGGTTATTGTGGCATTTATTGGATACTTCGCCGCAGTTATTCTGATTTATTTGATCAATGTAAGTTGGCCATTTAAAGTAGTTTTGGATCAAGTTAAGGCATTACTTACTGGTAGGAAATATAAAAAAATTCTGACTAAAAGAACTGATGAAATTGGCATTTTTGCCCACTTTTTCAATGAAGTAACAACAGATTTGGAAAAGGTGACTGTGGATTTGGAAGAAAGTAAAAAAGTTAGTGGTGAACTTAAAACTGCTGGGCAGCTTCAAAAAGAGCTTATTCCTGCATTGGCGCCTACTATTGAAGGATTTGATATTGCTGTTAAAAATAGATCTGCCGAAGAATTGGGTGGTGATAATTTGGATTTTATTAAAGTTGGCAATTCTACTTACTTTTATGTTGGTGATGTGACAGGTCATGGTGTACCAGCTGCGATTGTTATGACTATGGTTAATACACTGATTAATACTTTCGCAGAAATCTATGACACAGCCTATGATGTTGTGGTTCAGACAAATAGACGTTTGAAGACTAGAATTAGGGCAACTATGTTTATGAGTATGTTAATGCTTAAATGGAATGGCCTAACAAAAAAAATGACTTATGTAGGTTGTGGTCATGAACATTTGATAGTTTATAAGGCGAGAACAGGTTTAGTAGAGGCTACAGTAAGCGGCGGTATTGCTTTGGGTATGCTTGCTGATAATAGTAAAATCGTTAAAGAAAAAGATGTGCCATTGGAAACTGGTGATGTGATAGTGCTTTATACTGATGGTATTACTGAGGCTAGAAACATGAACGGGGAAATGTTTGGCCTGGAAAGATTGAAACAAGTGGTAGCACTTTATGCTGGACAAGGAGATGCGCAACGGATTATTCAATCTATTGCTAAGGATTTTTCTAAATACGTGGAGGAGCATGTGCAAGAAGATGATGTGACTTTAATTGTAATTAAAAAATTAAGTGAAGGTGAGGAAGGAAGATCTTCTGTTGATCAAAAACAGGCTAGATGGACTGATGAAAATGCTGTGGATAAAGCAGAAACTTTGCCTACAGAAAAGGCTGCTGTATAATCTGTTAAGATTAAGCCAATGCCATGCGATATAAAACCAGTGATTTCGATTTTGATTTGCCCGAAAATTTAATAGCTAAATCCCCTGCTCAACCTAGAGATTCGGCCAAGCTTTTAAATTATTCGCTTTTATCCAGAGAAATAATTGATCATTCTTTTTACCAATTACCCGATTTGTTAGATGAGAAGGTGGTTCTGATTTTCAATGATTCTAAAGTAGATCCAGTTAGGCTTAACTTTCAATTAGATGGTGTTGCTGCAGAAATGTTTTTTCTAGAAAAATCTAATGATTTATGGAAGGTAATGGTTAGACCTGGTAAAAAATTTAAGCTTGGTTCTAAAATCAAATTTGCTGATTTAGAAGCAGAAATCGTTCAAATTGATATGGATGGATACAGACTGGTGAAGTTGAATTTAAATGATCTTGAGCTGAAGAACTTTTTAGATAAATATGGAAAAATGCCAGTGCCACCTTATATCAAAGGTGAGATTTATAAGGAAAGAGACTATAACACTGTTTATGCCAACAAATCAGGTAGTGTGGCCGCGCCTACTGCTGGTTTACATTTTACCAATGAATTGATTGCTAGGTTGATTTCTAAGGGTATTAAGATTGAATATGTGACTTTGAAAGTTGGTTTAGGAACTTTTTTGCCAGTTAAGGCTAATGATATTAGGAATCATAAAATGCATAGTGAAGAGTACTCAATAGATTATTTGACCGCTAAAAGACTCAACAAATATGTTAAAGATGGTTATAAAATCATACCTGTTGGTACTACTTCATTGAGAGTACTAGAGTCAAATTATTCGGCAGATACTGGTTTTAATGCTGGTATATTTAACACTAATATATTTATTTTCCCTGGTTACAAATGGAAGGTAGTGAATGGTTTGATCACAAATTTTCATTTGCCAAAAAGTACTTTGCTAATGCTAGTAGCTTCAATGATAGGCAAGAATGATCTTGAGAAGGTTTATAAGTATGCTATTCAAAAAGCTTATAAATTTTATAGTTTCGGCGATGGTATGCTGATTAAATAGTTATTTTAACCAATTTGGCAAAATAATCTGATCGTAATTTAGAGAGTTGATGTTTTTGATATAAGGCAAATCTTTCAAATTGTATTTTCCAAAATACAGTTCGCGCAAATCTCCGCCCTTTTCTACGAATTTTTTTATGGATTGATAGCCTCTATAATAAAGATAATCCTTGGTAAAGGCTCCATGATTGGCCGTATCGTGTAAACCTCTTTTTACTCTTAAACAAATATTTAAAGCGGCTTTTTTAGTAAGCTTATTTGCTCTGAGGCTGCTGTAGAGCTCTGAGAATGAATGATTTGTGGAGAGATAAATGGCTTCAATTAGCCTGTTCTTTGGGCTTTCTAAACCTGGCTGACTAGCTCTTGAACGTATATTATAGATGGCCAAGCCTTCCTGTGTTTCTAGATAATTAGCAAAACCTAATTGGAAAAGTTTAAATTTTTGGCGACTGCCATTTTCATTAGTTAATAGATGAGTTTCCAATTCATGAGTGATTAGTTCTTCAGCACGGCTTTTAGTAAAAAGTAGGTTGTTTCTCAAAATAACGTGCTTATTTTTGTTGGTTATACAATGCGTAAGTATTCTTTTGCTAATATTAACTTTCCAGTATTTTAGGCCGTATTCGCGAATTTTCTCTTCAAAAATTGATTTAAGTTCTTCAGAAGTAATATTTTTTTCTTCTTTTTTACGCTTAATCTTTTTGAATGAAAATGTTACCAGATCTTCTGCTGTGGGCATGCCGAAAAGCCTTGTGGATATTTCTGTAAATTCTTTTGACCCTCTTACCTTAATTAATTCTGCATACAGAGCTAGTTCTTCGATTCTTTCTTTAAAAAGATATCCTAAATCGCTGTCATCATAGTGGATTTTTTTGAGACTTTTGATTGTTTGCTCGTATTCCCCAGCGTAATCATGATATTTGAATTGGGGATTGTAGCTATTGTCTTGAAGGAATTTTGTTAGCTCTTCTTTTTGGTTAATTGGTCTCAAATGACTGAGAAATTTCATTTGATTATTGATTCGGCAAATCTGTCTATCTGTTTCGATTGGATTATAGTGAGAAACAAAAATATTACTTTTCTTACCAGTATTTTTTTCTGTAATGAAATTATTAATTGATGTGTCGATAAGAAAGTTTCCAGTAATATCTTTATTGCCAATCACTACTTGGTACTTTTTTCTGATGTTCTTATCTATTTTGAAGCTGGAAATGATTTTTTTCCCATTTAGTCTATATTTGAGGGTGGCTCTGACAGTGTCTAGGTCCTTGGCTTTTTTAGATTTAATTAGACCAAGTTGCTTGGCAAGTTCGGTACTTAAATAGTTTTTTTTGCGTGATGTGTTAATAAAAGCAATTGCCTCGGTTTGCTTTTGAGGCTCTATGAATTCTACTTTTTCGAATAAGCCAATTACTTTCTTGCCTGAAATTGTTTTAATGTTTTTTTCGATAGAATATCCAAAGAGGTCTTTACCGATTCTAATCCCCTTCTCTACGCTGTTTAGATTGATGTCTGCAAGTTGTTCTAGACGTTTACGTAAAGGAGTGAGATTGGCTAATTGTATGCCAATACCGGCTCTGGCGTTTATTTCCAATAAAACTGGTCCGTTGGTTTTATCGATAGCTATGTCGGCTCCTAGGTAGCCCAAATTACTAGCTAATTGAGCTTTACAGGCAATACGTAGTGCTTCTTCCCAGAAAGGAATTTTGAGTCCTTTGATGCTGCCTTTACCAGGTATTTCCTTAATAATCTTTCCATGATGAATGAGATGTGTAATTTCTCCCTTGGCAATATCAATGCCAGCGCCGATGGCGCCTTGATGCAAATTTGCTTTGCCGTTTGATTCAGTGGTGGGGAGCCTTAGCATCGCCATTACTGGGACCATTTTATGGACAATAATGCGGATGTCTGGAAGTCCAAATGTACTATATTTTCCTAAGACTTCATCTGTCACGATTAGTTTTTCAAAAAGCGCTTTGTCTGGTTTATCAGAAATAGCAAAATTTCCTGAAAGTATTTCTCTAACATGCTGAGTCAAATCTTTTTCGCTGTAACGTACTCCTTTGGCTGTAAAGTAATAACCATTTTCTTTATAAGTAATCGGTATGATGCCTTCGCCACCGAAGCCTAGATTGGGCTTAATAACAAATTCATGTCCCAATTTTGCCCATTTAAAGTTTAGTAATTGCTTATTATTTTCAATTAAGCCAAGTAGTCTAGGGACTGGAATCTCACGGGCTGATAAAAATGCTTTGGTCTTTAACTTATCGTCTGCAATTTCAACGTTTTTTTCGGCGTTGAATGGTTTAATATACAATAAATTTCGGGCATTGATGCCTAAAATGGAGTTAGCTCTGAATGGCATATTATTTCTTAAAGATTAAGTCTCTAAAACGAATTAACTCACTGATTCTTAGGCCAGTGTATCTGCCAATTAGAAGGTTAAGAATTACGCAAACTGAGATTATTTCCGGAAAAAAAATGATAAAATCTTTGATTACTGTCCAATGAAAACTGAATAATCCGCCTCCCAAAAAAAGATAAATTGCTAAGCTAAATAGACTAGTCTTAAAAAGGTTTTTAAAGTCTGTCAAGAGGCCACTTTGGGTCATTTTAAATGACAAAAACTTCTCTGTAATAAGGGCTAAAGTTATGATTATTATTGAAATGGAAGGTAAGGTAATTGAAGAAATTTGGTAATTTGCTATCAAGAGAGGTGCGAGTAGAAGTATCAATATGAACACCAGATTAACTATAATTGGCATTTTAACTGAAAAATGTAAATGAAGTTCATTGAGTAGATACTTTATAAAAAGCGCCGTAACTGCTGATCCTATAAAGATGATTCCGGTTAAAATTGGGCCTAAAAGAAAACAACAGGCCACTAAAATTGATGGTACGATAATAGAAGTTACGTTTAAGCCAACCATTATCCTAAAAGTGGCTATGATTAGAGCTATACAAGGTGTTATTAAAAGTAAGTACACTTGATCGATATTTACGCCAAGTTGTACTAAATGACTGATTGAGATGCGGAAAAGACCGAAAAATGCTGGTATTAAGCCTAAAAGTACAATTAAGCCTCCAAAAAATATATTTTTTACAAGATTTTTGTCCATTCGTGGCTATGGTATTTGGGATTTACGTGAAAGTATGATATAATGAATGGATTTAAAAATAAACAAAAAAGCTATGGTTTTCAATCAAAATAAACTGCAGCTCAAAATAAAGACTATTTCTCTTCTGACTGCGATATTGTTGCTATCTGGACAAATGCTTTCTATTGCACAGGCTGCCAACTATGTTTTTGGCCAAGATACAGTCGCTGGAGTGCCTACTCTGATCAAGGCGAGAGGATTTTCTCCAAATCAGGCTTTAAATTTACATTTAGTCAAACCAGATGGTGTAGACCTCGGAATGGCTACTAAGGCAAATCAAGCAGGAGAGGCTGATACTGTAGTTGATGGTTATCATACTACAAAAGCAGGTACTTACTTTGCCTATGCCAGCTCTGGTAACTTAACTACTTCTCAAATCAGTTTCACTGTATTTGCTGGAGAAATTGATGAAAATAAATCTGAAGTTGAATTAAGCAGAGCAGTAGTTGCCGCAGATGGACGGGATAACGCTACCATTTCTCTTCTAATGAAAGATGCTTATGGTAATCCAGTTGAGGGTAAAGCTATGAAATTAATTCCGAGTAAAAAAGCTGCCATTATTTCTCCTAATGTGGCTGTTTCTGATAAGGAAGGTAAGGCAAGCTTTACGGTAAAGTCTAGTCAGATAGGTTTGATTAATTTCACTGTAATGGACACCACTGCTGACCTTTATCTGGAAAATCATCCGGAAGTTTCATTTGTAAGTGGGGGTGAATATTTGGCGGACGCTGGTGGCGATATGATTAAGATTGCTAATGCAGCAGGTCCACTTGCTGGTTTTGAAATCACGGATATGCCGGCTTCTATTAAACCAAGTGAAAATGTTACATTTAAAGTTAAGGCTGTTGATGCTTCTAAAGAAATCGTTCAAGATTATACTGGTACAATTAGATTTTCTGCAGAAGGCACTGATAGTTCTGGTGTAGCTCTTCCTGCTAATTATAAGTTTTTAGCTGAAGACTTAGGCCAGCATCAATTCAATTTAGGTTTAAGCTTTGCAAAAGCTGGTAGCTATAAAATTTCTGTCAATGATTTAACAGACAAGCTTAAAAAAGGTGAAATTAATGTAACTGTATCTTCTGGTACTTCTACAACTACTACTAGTTCAAGTGGTGATAAACCAGTAATTTCAGCCCCAGCGGCTGGTACTTATAGCCAAGCTGAGCAAACTGTGACTGGTACTGCTAAACCCAGTTCATCTGTGAAGATTATGGATAATAACGCAGAACTGGCTAGTGTTCCAGTAGGACCTACAGGAAAATTCTCTTATCAAACCTCTGCTCTTGCAGAAGGTAAACATTCTATTTATGTGGTTAATATAGACGCTATTTCTCTGGAAGTAATCAGTAATTCTGATCCTGTAGAAATCAATATTGATACTACTCCTCCGGCATTAGACGACATTGTACTTGATCCAAGCGAAGGTATTAAGCCCGGTGATGTCATTAATGTGAAAGTATATAGCGAAAAGAACCTTTCTCAAGTGGCGTTGTTATTTAACTATGACATAGTTCAGTTGAATGCTAGTTTAGATGATGCATCAGTATATGTTGGTACAATTCAGGCCCCAGCTGATCCGGGAGAATATAAACTTGGAGTGCTGGTTGCTGATGAATTAAGTAATGAAAAGACTTATGAAGAACAGGCTACTGTTAAAGTAGTGGCTGGTGGTGAAGGCACTATTGATAAAAATCCAGACTTGGGACCTGCCACTCCAACTGACACAACAACAACGCCTGAAGATACTAGCGGCGAAGTTAAGCCTGCAGCTGGAGCTCCTTCAACTGTATCAGGCTTGATTGCCTATGGATCAGATAAAAAAGTAACTTTGGTTTGGGATGCTGCTACAGACGATAAAAAAGTTCAGAACTATAAAGTTTATTATGGTCAGACTGTCGAGGCTATGGCTCAGGTGGCTTTGACTAAAGATGCTAGCACAACTTGGTACATTCCGAATTTGGAAAATGGTAAAGAATATTTTTTCGCAGTAAGCGCGGTTGATGATGAAGGTAATGAGAGTTCTGCTAAGAGTGAAATTGTTAGCGGCATTCCATTTGTACTAGAAGTGAACAATGCGCTCACAGAAAAACCTACTAAACCTTTAGATGACCCTGTTCTTCATGAAGCAGCTTATAATGGCCCATTCCCTACAAATACCTCTAAAACTGGTCCTGAATTGATTCTATTGATCGGCGCAAGTGGGCTTGGTTCCTCAGTCTGGTTTTCTAGAAAAAAGAAAAAATAATTGTGGATTATATAGCTAACTGATAGACTTACTCTGCTCTATCATTAGTTATGTTAAAACTAGTTTTATTAAATTTTGGTCAGATCTTTTGCGACGTTATGTCGGCTTTAATTATGATTCAGGTAGTCTTGTCATGGATTGTAGCTCCTAACAATAAAGTATATCAGTTTGTTTATTCGCTTACTAAGCCGCTTTTAACTAGAATTAGGGCTGTACTTCCAGATACTAGACCTTTAGATTTATCGCCTTTAGTTGCCTTTTTCTTGATAGAGGCCATCCGCGCAGCTTGGCTTACTATAATTAATTTATTATGAGTATTGTTTTATTTAATAGTTTAGGAAGAAAGTTACAGAATTTTGAGCCAATCAAGCTAGGCCAGGTGAACATGTATTGCTGTGGACCGACCGTATATAATTTTGCTCATTTAGGGAATCTACGCACTTACTTATTTGAAGATGTTTTGCGTCGTACCCTAGAAATGAATGGCTACAAAGTAAATCATGTAATGAATATCACTGATGTAGGCCATTTAACTGGTGATAATCTTGGTGATGCCAATACAGGTGAAGATAAAATGGAAAAGGGTTCAAAGAGAGAAGGTAAAACTGCTTGGGAAATTGCTGAAATGTATACCAAAGCTTTCTTTGAAGATTTTAAACTGCTAAATATCGAAATGCCTACGGTTACTCCTAAAGCTACTGATCACATTGCTGAGCAGATTGAAATGGTAGAGAAGTTAATGTCGGAAGATTTTGCTTATGAAACTGCTGATGGGATTTATTTTGATGTAAGTAAGTGGTCTGAATATGGAAAACTTTCTGGTCAGAAATTGGAAGATAAAAAAAATGGCGCAAGAATCGGTATAAACGATGACAAAAAAAATCCTCAAGATTTTGCCCTTTGGAAATTCACTCCTGAAGGTGAAACTAGACAAATGGAATGGGATGGCCCAGGTAATAGAAAGGGCTTTCCTGGTTGGCATATCGAATGTAGTGCCATGAGTATGAAATATTTAGGTAAACATTTTGATATTCACTGTGGTGGAGTAGATCACATACCAGTCCATCACGAAAATGAAATTGCTCAAAGCGAAGCCGCCAATCATCAACCTTATGTGAATGTTTGGATGCATGGAGAATTTATGATGGTGGATGGAAAAAGAATGGGCAAATCAGAGGGTAATGCTTTTTTGGTAAAAGATTTGATTCAAAAAGGTTATGACCCACTCGCTTTTAGATATTTAAATTTGGGGACACATTACCGCATTCAACTTAACTTTACTTGGGAGGCACTAGATGCGGCTCAAACTGCTTTGAGTAGACTTAAAATACAAGTTGCTAAACTACAAGGTGAAGGTTCCACAGATGGAAACTATTTCAATAAATTTAAGGCCTGCTTGAACAATGATTTAAATTCTGCTGAAGCACTAAGTGTTGTTTGGGAAGTTTTAAAATCAAATATTGCTGATGAAAATAAACTAGCTACAGTAAAAGATATGGATAAAGTTTTAGGTTTGAATTTAACAGCTCCACTGAATGTCAAACTTGATGTATCAGATGAAGTTAAAAACCTGCTAGATCTTAGGGCTATGGCCAGAACTGAAAAAAACTTTGCAGAATCAGATAGATTACGTGATCAAATTGCAGCTTTAGGCTATGGAGTTAAAGATGGGGCGAATGGACAGGAATTAACTAAGCTTTAAAATCTGATCTGATAACTTTGTTATATCCCCTGCTCCTATTGTCATAACCACATTGTAATCTCTGATTGAGGATGAGATTTTGGTGAGGGTTTCTTCAAAGTTTTTGGTGTATTCGGCTGAATTTGGCTGTACTGAGTTGATCGCATCTACTAATATTTCTGGACTTACCTTTTGCAAATCTTCTTCCGTGTCGCGGCTACGATAGATATTTGGTATGTAAACTTTGTCAGCTAGTTTGAAGCTTTTGGCAAAGTCATTTAAAAACAAATGAGTTCTTGAATATTGATGTGGTTGGAAAATACAAAGAATTTTCGCTGTTTTACCGAATTTTTCTCTTGTACCTTCAAGAGTAGCTTGTATTTCAGTAGCGGTATGGCCGTAGTCGTCTATTACGGTAGTTTTGCCTATTGCGCCTTTGATTTCGAAACGTCGATTGGCCCCTTTAAATGAATTTAAACTATTAATTGTCTTTTCTAAATCGAGATTCAATAAATCTGAAATAATAATACTGACTGCGGCATTGCGGATATTGTGTTTGCCCGGTATGGAAAGATTTAGTTCGCAGTATTGGTTACCTGTTTTAAATATTTTGTGACTTTGAATTAGATAATTGTTGCTCTGATCTTCTCCAAAAGTAATAATGTTAATACCGTTGAGTTCAGAAAGTATTTTTTTTATATTTTGATCGTCACCATTTACTACTAAATGGCCGCCGGCTTTGAGATTGCCAATAAATTTCTTGAAACTGTTTAAATAATTTTCTTCATTACCAAAATAATCGAGATGTTCTGGATCGACATTATTTATAACTAGAATCTCTGGATGGTAATTCAGAAAAGAGTCTTGGTATTCGCATGATTCTAAAACTAATATATCACCTTTACCAAGCAGTTCATTTTTGTTATTAAACTCTTTAACCAAACTTCCGACAATGACAGTTGGGTCTTGTTGATTAGCTTGTAGCGCTAAACCTAAAAGAGCTGTGGTAGTGGTTTTGCCGTGAGTTCCTGAAAGACAAATGGTTTTATAAGATTTACTTAAAAAACCTACTGCTTCTGGATAAGACAGCATTTTTACAGTTTGTTTTTTAGCTTCGATGAATTCAGGATTGGAGTTCGGAATAGCCTTGGTGTAAATAACTAAATCGATCTGATTAGAGAGATTTTCTGGCTTTTGATCATAATTGACCTTGATACCCTCTTCTTCCAGTAATTCAGTATTGCGGTTTTTGCTTAAATCGGAGCCCGATACGGTATGTCCTTTGGCCTTTAGAATGCGAGCTAGAGCACTAATTCCTATTCCGCCAATTCCAATAAAGTAAATGTTAGGGTAAACTTCGAAAGAATCTTGATTAGTTAGAGGCATTAATATGGCGTTTAAATTTAGTCCTACCTCAAATATAACAAAATTAATCATAGTTGTTGAGTTAATTTTAGTAATCTATCTGCTCAACACTTTGACTGTGTCCGTTTATAGAGGGTATCAAATAGATCAGGTTATTAAAGAGTACGACGCTGAAAACCAACGAATTGAGACTGATAATAGGCAAAAACTTGAAGATTATGAATACTTCACTTCTCAAAATTATATTGAAAAGATAGCTAAACAGAATTTAGGATTAATAAATCCGGGAGAACACGTGTTGATTTTGCCACTTGATGCCACAAATCAGGATGTTAAACAGGATGGTGAAGACTCTAAAGAAAGCGCTTTGAGTGAGTTTAACAATGCTCAAAGGTGGTGGATATTTTTCTTTGACAGGAATAAGGCTTTGCAGTAATCTAGCGCAGCAATTATGACGCGGGGTAGAGCAGAGGCAGCTCGTCGGGCTCATAACCCGGAGGTCG
>CAUJDC010000048.1 GCA_963169815.1 Patescibacteria group bacterium
AATTTCTTTTTTATTGAAGTTCTCAAAATGGGAACGATTGGAGCCAGTGCGGTATTTTTGGTTTTACTTTTGACTGGGGTACTCTTGACTTTCCAAATTCCATTGGTAGCAATTTTGGCTATACTGAAGCCAGGATTGCCACAAATCCAACTTCGCCAAATTGATGATTTAGGAAATGGTAAACGTCGTCAAGAAGCATCAATTGAAGAAGAGGAAATTGATACTGATGATTTGGTTAGAAAAATTGAAAGTATGTCAGATGAAGATTTCTCACAACCGGTAGAAGAACAGCCCACATTGAAAATTAAACGCGCTGCAATTTCTCAAGCTATTGTAGATGAAAAACCAACAGAAGAAATTTCTGCTCAAATGGCTATTGAGGACGATTTGAAAGTGATGAAATCCAGAAAAATTGCTATTAAAAATGAATCTGAAGAAGCCTTAACTTCAGTTAATGATAGCTATGACTGGGCGGCTCCAGATATGGATTTATTGGCAGCGCCTGCCCCTGATGTGGCTCAAGATGATGATTTGCTTGCGGACAATGCCCGTAAAATTAAAGCCAAACTGGAACAGTTTGGTATTCAGGTTTCCATGCATGAAGTTCATGTGGGGCCAACTGTTATTCAATATACATTGAAGCCTTCGGAAGGTATTAAACTTTCCAAGATTACTGCTTTGAAAAATGATTTGGCTTTAGCTTTAGCTGCTACCGCCATTCGTATTGAAGCACCAATTCCAGGTAAAGGTTTGGTAGGTATTGAAGTTCCAAATGAACATCGTTCAGCCGTACATTTACGCGAAATTCTGGAAAGCAAGGAATATGGCGAATTGGGCTCAAATTTACGTTTCCCTTTGGGGCGAGATGTTGCTGGTAAACCAATGATTGGAGATTTGGCTTCAATGCCACATATCTTGATTGCTGGTGCTACTGGTTCAGGTAAATCAGTAGGAATGAATACTTTAATCTTGTCTCTGCTCTATCAAAATTCTCCAGCGGATCTGAGACTGATTTTGATTGATCCGAAACAGGTGGAACTTAAAACCTATAATGGTTTACCTCATCTCCTCACACCAGTTATTAATGATCCGGAAAAGTCAGCAATTGCACTCAGATGGTGTGTGGCTGAAATGAATCGTCGCTATAGATTATTGGCTGATTATGGCGTGCGCAATATCGCTGAGTACAATGAAGTCGTGAAAGAAAAGCGAGCGGTTGCAGAAAATGTTATTGAAGAAAGTAATAGTAATGCTTTCAAAGAAGCTTTTGATAGCGCCGAGCAAAAAGCCAATGTCGAGGAAGGTGGTACTTTCCTCTCTATGCCAGAACCAAGACAGGTGATTGAAGTGCCTCAGAAAATGCCTAATATCGTTTTGATTATTGATGAGTTGGCGGACCTGATGATGTCTGCTGGTAAAGAAGTTGAAGCTTCAATTTGTCGTATTGCCCAGATGGCTCGTGCTGTGGGAATGCATCTGGTACTCGCCACTCAGCGTCCATCAGTTGATGTAATTACTGGCCTCATTAAAGCTAATATCCCGGCTCGTATTGCCTTCGCTGTTTCCAGCCAAATCGATTCTAGAACTATTATTGATTCGGTTGGGGCGGAAGATCTTTTGGGTAAAGGTGATATGCTTTATTTGCCAGGTGGTACAAGCAAATTAACCCGTATTCAGGGTATTTATGTTTCTACTAAAGAAATTGAAAGAGTAGTAAACAATGTGAAACTGCATGGCGAACCAGTTTATGAAGATATTATTTCACCAAAGATCGCTTCTGAATCTGTACATGGTTTGCCAAAATCTTCTCTGATGGACGAAGAGGTTGGGGACGAACTTTATGAGTCAGCTTTGCAGGTAATTATTGAGTCCCGTAAAGCCTCTGCCTCGCTGCTGCAAAGGAGACTTAAAATCGGTTATGCCCGTGCAGCCAGACTGCTGGATCTGATGGAAGAAAAGGGCGCAATTGGCCCTGTAAATGGAGCGAAAGCTAGAGAGATTTATATAGAGTAGGTATTCAGAAGACCCCCGGGCGGTGATGGCGGAATGCTTATACCTGACGACGGTTCGGTACGAAGATAGATTTCCCATATCAGTTAAGAAGATTTTGAATTGAGCTGAAGAAAACAACGAATAAAACTACGCTGAAGATAATAGTAATTATGTCCAAGGTCAGTATGCCATTGGCAAAGGAGAGGACGGTTTGCTGCTTTGGATAGCGGCGTTTTAGCCAGAAGCTGGCGAAGAATGAAGTGGCCAGTCCCAAATAAATTCCCCAAACCATTAATAGTTTTAGCAGCATCAGAAAGAAAATTGCAGTGAAAAGAATTCCGGTGAAATAGGCAAAGAAATTGTCGAAAGTGATGGCCTGAAAAATTCTTTTAAACATACTTTTTCTGTTTATTTGTTAGGACATTTTTTAGTTTTTACTTGGCATTTTGGGCAAATCTCGTTACGGCCCAATCCAGCACAGGCTAATTTCCCTTGGCTAGAAGTTTCGCCGGAATTTTTTTGAATAACGCGAACATCAGCATGATCTGTTGAAACTGCCCAGGCTGAACTGTTTGAGCTTTGCTTAGCTGTTTCGTGCAGACTCGGATTTTGTAGATCGTCTTGTAAACTAGATTCATTGGTAACAGCATTGTCGAGTGGGGATTCGACTTTTAGTAAGTGAGCAGGAATTTGTGCTTCCAGATTTAAGCGGTAAAGGGTGACTGCTGTATTAGTTTGAATGTTTCCGAGCATTTGTTTGAACATCAGGAAAGCCTGTTCCTTGTATTCAATGAGTGGATCTCTCTGGCCATAACCACGGAGTGAAACACTTTCGCGCAAAGTTTGCATGGCATCAATATGTTCCATCCAATGTCTATCGATAACACTTAGGTACACATTTCTTTCCAGACGGCGCATCACTTCAGCATCGGTCAGGCGGCCTTCTTTGTTAGCGTAAACCTCGAAAAGATAAGATTTAACATGCTCGATCAGGGCTTCAGGATCAACTAAATCTTCCAGAGCTTTTAATGAAACTTGAGTTTTGGCAGCAGGTTCAAAAATGGCTAAATCTTCAATGATTTGGGCGTAGTCGAAACCTTTTTCGTCGGAAGTGGTATTTTTTTGAATAATTCTTTCTGCTTCTTTTTCGATCAAAATGATAATTTCATTTTTGATATTGGCTTCGAAAAGAATTTTGCGACGTCGGCTGTAAATAATTTCGCGATGTTTGTTCATCACATCATCGTATTCAACCAGATGTTTTCTGATGTCAAAGTTACGTCCTTCAACTTTTTTCTGGGCGCTTTCAATTGAGTTATTAATGATGCCGTTTTGAATTGGCATATCTTCCGGGAATTTCAATGACTCCATCATATTCATGATGCGGTCGCCAGAAAATAATCTCATCAAATCATCGTCCATTGATACGAAAAATTGGCTTTCACCTGGGTCGCCCTGACGGCCGGAGCGACCGCGTAGCTGATTATCGATACGGCGCGATTCATGGCGTTCAGTACCAATCACTAGTAGACCTCCGAAACCTTTAACTTCCTCATTGATCTTGATGTCAGTACCACGACCAGCCATGTTGGTGGCGATAGTTACCGCGCCTTTCTCACCAGCTTTGGCGACAATTTCCGCTTCTTTTTCGTGATATTTGGCATTGAGTACAGCATGAGGAACGCCAGCCTTTTGTAGTTCGCGGCTGAGATGCTCTGACTTTTCGATGGAAACAGTACCGATCAGAACAGGTTGCCCTTTT
>CAUJDC010000049.1 GCA_963169815.1 Patescibacteria group bacterium
GGTACGTAGAACTAGCCGTACCTGCTCTTCGCTTACTCCAGCCAAGACCGCCGCAAAGTGACAAACTGAGCCAAAGCCATGTGCGCGCCACAATTCTCTACGCGCCACCTCCGGCAAAGTCCCCAAAAATTTGCGGCGGGCCGCCAAAGCCGCGGCACCAAACTGGCGACAAATCTCATATAATTCCAAGTCAGAAAATTTAATCCAATTATCGCTCGAGAGCCCCCCATTGGGCGCGCTATAACTAAATAGCTAAGCAAGTATTCACTTGCTCTAGCTGGTGGAGGCAAAATTAAACGCTGCAAACAAAACCCCAGGTGACCCTGGGGTTTTGTGGTATCAGGCCATTCTACAGCATCTCTCTGGTCAATTGCTTGGAAAGTTCCACCCCAGGTTGATCATAAGTATTGATTTCAAACATTTCACCGAGATAGGCTGTCGCAGCTTCAAAAATGAAAAATAGATAGCCCAAGTGCAATTCATCCAATTTTGCCAATTCGATCTGAATCATTGGACGATTTTGTTTTTGCAAAGCAGCAACTGTCCCAGCCATTTCGGTATGCAATAATCTTTGGAATGACACACCTTTTAGATAGCTGAGTTCGGCTGGAAAACCGCTATCAGGGATTACTGGATTGGTGGATTGTTCTTTCACCGACATAAATAAAAACAACTTATCATTTGGACCTTCATTATAGAGCTGATTTTGTGAATGCTGATCGGTTGCGCCGAGTGCAAACACTGGAGTAATTCCCACATTGACCTGCTCACCCCTGAGGTTCACAGCTTTACCAATACTTTCAGCCAAGAGCTGTCTGTACCAGTCAGCAAAACGAATTAATTTTTGCGCATAAGGAAAAATCACATTCATTACTTTTCCTTTTAGATATAAAAGATGCTGCGCTGCAGCCAATTGAAAAGCTGGGTTCTCGGCCAAAGTCATTTTGCGAGCATCAAGGCGGGCCAAGCGCGCACCTTCAAGCAGCCTGCCCACATCAAGGCCCATCAAGGCTGCTGGGAGTAATCCAACTGCAGTCAAAACAGAAAATCTACCACCAACATTTTCAGGCACATCAAAAGTCTTCACACCAGTTTCGCCAGCCAATTTGCGGAGATAACCTTTCTTCGGATCAGTGATGAAAATCATTTGTTTTGTCCAATCCAGGCCAGCTTGCTCCAACAGATTTCTGAAATAAAAAAATTGCGCCAAAGTTTCTGGAGTACCACCCGACTTGGTAATCACTACAAACAGAGTTTTCTTTAGATCAATCTGGGCCGCGTATTCCGCCAAAAATTCCGGATCAATATTATCCAAAACAGTCAGTAAGTTTTTTCCAAATAAGTTGGTTAAAGATTGTTGCAAACAAATTCCTCCAAGCGATGAGCCGCCAATAGCCAGTACCGCGACATTTTCATATTTGGACGATTTGGCAAAATTGACCAGTTCATGACAATCCTCATCAACAATATCCCAAAACCCTTGTCCTCGACTTGCCGCCAAACGCATCAATTCTTCCTGACGGTCTTCATATTGAGCAAACTCAGCCGGGTTGATGCCGTGTTCCGCGGACACTTCATTGAGAGAATTAAAGTTAAATTTAACCATAGAACGAAAATTTATTTTTTGAAGTTTTACAGGGAAACAAAGAAAAATTGAGGAGACAGTATGAACAATACGGTGACGAAATTTTGTCTGCTGCTGACGAAGAAAAAATCGAAAAAATTATTTTTTAAACTTCGCCCAATCAGCTAAGAATTGCGCAATTCCTTTATCAGTGAGAGGATGCAGGAACATTTTGTCGAGAACAGCCGCTGGGATAGTAGCCACATCCGCACCCAGAATAGCTGCGTCCGCGACATGTCGTGGATGTCTGACTGACGCAACCAAAACCTGCGCTTCATAACGATAATTGGAAAGCATTTCCACAATATCCGAAATCAAAGCCATACCATCTTCAGAAATATCATCGAGTCTACCCACAAATGGGCTGATTAGTTTTGCTCCAGCTTTAGCGGCAAGTAAAGCCTGATTCACGGTAAAAACCAAAGTTACATTGACATGAATTCCTTCATCAAAAAGAGTTTTGCAGGCGCGAATACCATCAAAAGTCATTGGAACTTTAACATAAACATTAGGTGCCCATTTCGCGTAAGTACGGGCTTCTTTGAGCATACCTTCATAATCGGTAGCGAGCACTTCCGCACTAACAGGGCCTGCCACAATTTCACAGATTTCTTTAATACGTTTTTCAAAATCTACGCCTTCTTTGGCAATCAAAGTTGGGTTTGTAGTCACCCCATCAACCAATCCCAAAGCAGCGTATTTTTTAATCTCTTCGAGATTTGCTGTATCCATAAAAAATTGCATATCTGTTTTTGTTAAAAAGTCTTGCTCTCACTTTAAACAAAACCAGCAAAAAAGCCAATTATCTCCAATTAAAAATTATGTTCTGAAATATGACAAACACCTTGGCTACCAGTGACTTTAAAAAAAATTGGAATTAGCTAAAATCTTACAGAAAAGCCTTTAATTTTCCCATTTCCAATGAACTACTTCAGGAAGATCTACACCATTTTCCTGAACGTATTTCTTGTGCATATCCAATTTTTTGCCATAGTCAGAAATAATCTTTCTGGCTTTTCTGGCATAATGTGGATTTTTCAGACCAGCTTTTTCCAAAGCCTCAATCACAATATGGAAACGTGAAGTTCCATTGCGATATTGCATATCAAACGGTGTGGTTGTTGAACCTTCTTCATTATAGCCATGAATACTAAAGCGAGCTTCATGTGGATGCTGGAATAAAAGTTTCTTCACAGCATTGGCATAACCATGGAAATTGAAAATAATCGGCGCTTTATTACTAAAGTACTTTTCAAACTCTTTAACATTATCAGCATTGAGTGGCTTAGTAGCAGAGCCAAGTCCAAGAGCTGTTATTTCAGAAATACAGACAAATCTAGTTTTAAATTCAGGAATTTCATTTCTCAGGATATCAATAGCCGCCGCCATTTCTTCCACCATATAATCCCCCGCCGCCGCAAACACTACGTCCGGATCCTTCGAACCATCTGGATCAATCCAATCCCACACCATCACGCCATTTTCCATTTGGCGGCGGGCTTCTTTGACAGAAAGCCACTGAGGAAGATCAGTCTTTCCAGCTACCACAACATTTACTTTATCACGGGAATTAAAATTATTTTCCCAAGTTACCATCAGAGAGTTTCCATCTGGTGGCAGATAAACAGAAACGAAATCACCATGTTTTTCCAAAGCATTACTAATAAAACTTGGATTTTGATGAGAGTAACCATTATGTTCCTGGCGCCATTCAACTGAGGTCAACAAATAGTTTAAGGCCGGAATTGGTTTACGCCATTTGATGCGGCGAGCCTGTTTGATGAATTTACAATGTTGATCCACCATACTGACATTCACCATTGAGAATGCCTCATAAGTAGCAAACATCCCATGACGACCAGTAAGTATGTAACCAAGCAAATGACCGAGCATAGTGTGCTCAGAAAGCATTTCAATCACACGACCAAAAGTCACAATACATTCGTCTTCTGCTTTTACTGGCCAAACATATTCGCGTCCAGCACCATAGAAAAGTTTACCCATTTTATTGGATTCAGTTTCATCTGGGCACCAGTAGCGCAGCATTTTCCCTTTTTTCTTATCATTAATGAAAACTTGATTGAGCCATTCAGTAGCAATACGAGTAGATTGGCCCATTACTTCACCATGCTGACCTTTAAATTCATATTTTTCGACAGCAGGCATTGAAAGTTTCTTCACAATTTCACCGCCATAAGCATGCTTACATTTAGCCATTCGCAAATCTCCCTTTGGCAAATATTTAGTAACTTTTGGAAGTGGTTTTCCTTTATTATCCAGCAAATCTGTGATGCGATAAGATTCTAACCAATCACTCAAAGCACGGAATTGCACTGGATCAGTTTTTGGCTCCTGCAGCGGAATACCGTGTGATCTGTAATTATCTTCAATTTTCTTATCGCCAATTTTTTCAGTGCCAGTCCAGCCTTTCATTGAACGGAAAATAATCACTGGCCAAGCAGTCTTTGTAACACAATTTTCTTCACGGGCTTTACGTTGAATTTCCTTAATTTCCTGATATGCCATTTCCAAATTCTTGGCCATGCACTCATGAAGCATCTCTTCCTGATCTACAACAAAGTAAGGTTTATAGCCATAACCTCTAAATAGAGAATCCAATTCAGCATCAGTCATAGTCGAATAAATCGATGGGCCAGAAATCTTATAACCATTGACATGTATGATTGGCAGAACCGCACCAGACTCACGAGGATTCAAAAATTTATTGGAATGCCAAGCAGCAGCCATTGGACCAGATTCTGATTCGCCATCACCACAAACACAAACTGCAATCAAATCAGGATTGTCCATCACCGCACCAAAAGCCGTTGCCAAACTATAACCAAGTTCGCCACCTTCTAAAATTGATCCAGGAACATCTGGTGTCACATGTGAAGGAAATTTATAAGGCCAAGAAAAACCTTTGAGCAGTTTGCCCATACCTTTTTCGTCGCGAGTCATTTCTTTATAAAAATCACCCAGTGAACCATCAGCAAAAATGTTAGCCAAAATCGCTGGCGCACCATGACCAGGGCCAGTAATAAAAATCGCTTTTTGTTTATGCTTATTAATCAGATAACTTGTATGCGCATAAATGAAATTAAGTCCCGGTACTGTACCCCAATGTCCGAGAATTCTTTCTTTGATATCAGTTTTTTCCAGTGGTCGGCGCAACATAAAATTATCCTTCAGATAAAGCATTGCAGCTCCCAAATAGTTGGTGTAAGCATGATAATCCTTAAACCACTGAAGCTGTTCTGAAGTTAAAAACTCACTTGATTTCGCCTTTGAAACAGTGTTTCTTTTGGACGATTTTGTTTTAGTTGTCTTAGTTGCCATTTCTTTTTTATTTTTTTATTTTACATAACAGAGTATATCAACAAGCCCTTTACACCGCAACAACTTTGTCTGAGTCCTGCTGGCACCTGTAAAATTAATACTCTCTCAAATAAATCAAAACATCATTTCTAAGGTCCACACCCACCCACTTTTACCATTGCAAAACAATCATAAAAAATGTAAAGTTCCGCAGCCGCAGTTCCATACTATAACACTCGCTATGCATCTGGGTTTTTGGGAAAAATTAGCCAAACCAATTATCGGATTATCTCCGATGGATGGCGTTTCTGACGCGGCTTTTCGTTATATGACTGCCAAACACGGCCAACCGACTGTCCTAATCACCGAATTTACCAATGTTGAAGCCTTAAATCACGGTGCAGTCAAAGCATTAGCTGCTTTTATTTATGATCAAGTAGAAAGACCAGTTGTCGCTCAAATCTACGGTTCAAATCCAGAAGCTTTTTACAAAGCTGTTTTCGTTGCGGCTGAACTTGGTTTTGATGGTATCGATATCAATATGGGCTGCCCTTCCAAAGCCGTTTCAGGAAATGGTGCTGGCGCCGGACTTATTCGCGATCCAGCTTTAGCCCAGGAAATTATTCGCATCTGCCAAAAAGCCATTCAAGATTGGGCTAATGGCAAAACTCTTTACGAAGCAGAAGTTCATCGTGATATTATCGATTACATTGAATCTGTACAAAAAGGTCTAATGCCAGATACTTTCGAAGCTCCAGCCAGACCGCATCAAGAAAATCGTCCACAAAAAGCACGTAGCTGTATACCTTTCACTCCAAAGCGTCGCCTACTACCTATTTCAATTAAAACCCGTATTGGTTACGAAAAACCAGTCACAGCAGAATGGATTTCTACCCTACTCGAATGTAAGCCTGCCAATATTACTTTGCATGGCCGTACCCTCCGTCAAATGTATACCGGCGAAGCCGACTGGAATGAAATCGCTAAAGCCGCCAAGCTCGTCCATGCCGCTGGTTACGGCGCGACCATACTGGGCAATGGCGATGTAAAAACGCTCGCTGATGCTCAAAAACGCATCGCCGAAACAGGAGTTGATGGAGTCCTAATTGGCCGGGCAACTTTTGGTAATCCTTGGATTTTTTCTAAACAACAAACTCAGCATTCTATTAATGACCGTCTCAGCGCAGCTATCGAACATACAGAAAAATACACTGAAATTTTCGGCCATGAAGCAGGCTCCTTTGCACCAATGAAAAAACATTTAGGCTGGTATTGTTCAGATTTTCCTAATGCCAAAGAATTAAGACTCAAATTAATGATGGCCAATAGCCTTGCTGATGTTAAAAATATTATAGCCGAATATGAAAGTCTCAATCCTTAATCCTCTGCCACAGTCCACATCAGAAGCGTTCGATCCGAAAAGCGCCGACTACTGGGAAAAACAAACTCTAGGAGAGTTAACCAGACACATTATCAGGCTACACTTAGACCTCTATATGATACGCTTATTTGGCGTACCAAATTTTGACCTGGAAATCGCCCAGGCTCGGGGCTTCTCACACAAACAATTGGCCAACAACATTATCCATATGCTGGAACAAGGTCGATTATAAAAAAGATTGCCGCGATGCCTCTTTCAAGCAACAACTGGAAGTTCGTCAACAAATTGCCAAAGCACTTTATGATTCAGTAGCTAGTTTATTTCAGGGTTAACTTCTTAGCTTTTTCTAACCACTGAATAAACTTCTCCGGCACATCCATCGTGCTGAGTCGTCCTTGATAAACTAAACGGAAATCTTCAAACTTTCCGGTTTCTTTGATCTCCCGAAGAGTTACTGGCTCATCGAGTTTTTCCACAAACTTGATTCTGACCATCCAGGATTTAGCAATTTTTGGATCTGGTTCTGGATGGCCTACAACTTCCGCCAAACCAGTGATTTTGGTTTCCCCACCAGAATGATAGATAAACATTCTATCGCCTGGTTTCATTTGCTTTAAGAAAATCAAAGCCTGCGGGTTTTTCACACCATTTCAATCTGTTTCACCATCACGTTTCAAATCATCTATCGAATAAACGCCAGGCTCAGTTTTTGCTAAAAAATATTTCATCAGGCAAGATTATTTAAAGACAAAAGCATCATACTCATGAAAGAAATCATCTTCCAAGGGAAAAATTTTCCCATAAAAATCGATTATCAGCCTCAAAAGCGCTCGACACTGACCATCAAAGAAGATCATGCCCTCTTCTCGCTTTGCTATGACTTAAGCACCAAACAACAACTCGAACAAATGAAAACTTTGCATGAAAAACTCTATACAACCACAACCAAAAAAGTTGTCCTGGAGACTTTAGCTCTGCTCAAAGCACATTCTCCCCGTCGCATCGACAAAGTCCGTTTCAAAAAAATGACCAGCCGCTGGGGTTCAGCTTCAGCCAACTTCAATCTGAATTTCAATCTCGATTTGGCCAAATTACCTCTACAAGTTCAACAATATATAGTCATTCATGAATACAGTCACCTTTTTCAGATGAATCATTCCAAAGCCTTCTGGGCTACCGTTGGACAATTTGACCCCCATTATCGCGAGCATCGCAAAATTCTCCGCAAATACGAAAAGGCTTGGCACAAGATGCAAACATTAAACAATTAAATTTGCTTTATTATTAGCCTTAAGCTAAACTGCGGCGCATATAATTTAGTATTGTCAAAAACCACATTAAATTGCTCAAATTTGCGGTTTACAAGGAGTCAAGAAAAAATTGAGAAGGCAGTATGAGGAACGTCGCAACAGCTAAATAGCGACGCGTCGGTCAGTCGCGAGTATATCGACACGTCGAGCACTCCGAGAACTCCGACGACGACGAAATTTTTTCGCAGATAACAATGTAAAAAACAAATTTCAGTAATTTAAAACTATGAAGACCCTATCTATAGCGATTATTGCCCACGTAGACCACGGTAAAACTACCCTTACCGATTTCTTATTAAAACAGGGTGCCGCCTATAATTCTCACGAAAAAGTGAATGAATTAGCGATGGATTCCAATGACCAGGAAAAGGAACGTGGTATTACCATTTTTGCCAAAAACTGTTCTGCTTTCTACAAAGATGTAAAAATCAATATAGTAGATACTCCTGGGCATGCCGATTTCGGTTCTGAAGTAGAACGTATTTTGAAAATGGTTGATTCAGTGGTTCTCCTGGTTGACGCCAAAGAAGGTCCAATGCCACAAACCAAATTCGTACTTTCCAAGTCACTCAAACTCGGCATCAAACCCATCGTGGTTATCAATAAAATCGACCGTCATGATCAACGCGCTGAACAGGTTGTAGACATGGTTTTCGATCTTTTCGTAAAACTCGGCGCTAATGACGCTCAATTGGATTTCCCAATAATTTATGCCATCGGACGTGAAGGTATTGCCAAATACAATTTGACAGATGATTCCAAAACTCTCGAACCACTTTTTGAAACTATCTTAAAGCATGTTCCTCTCTACGATACTTCTCTCGAAAGCCAACCACTACAAATGCAGGTAACTAATCTCGGTTACGACGACTATATCGGTCGTATTGCCATTGGCCGTGTCCTCAAAGGCACTGTTAAAACTGGTTCTTCTATCACTGTTTGCAAAGCAGATGGTAGCCAGAAAACAGCCCGCATTACCAAAATTTATATTTACGAAGGTATTAAGCAAAAAGAAGTTACTGAAGCGTCAGCTGGAGAAATAGTAGCAATCGCTGGTATCGACAATATCACCATTGGTGAAACAATTTGTGACACTTCCGCGCCAGAAGCATTGCCAATGCTCCAAATCGATGAGCCAACTCTTTCCATGAGTTTCCTCGTAAACAATTCTCCATTCGCTGGTAAAGAAGGTAAATTCGTTACGACACGCCATATCAAAGATCGTTTAGATAAAGAGCTTCAGACCAATGTAGGTATGCGTGTTGAGCAAATGGATGGTACCGATGGTTATAAAGTTTCTGGCCGTGGTGAATTGCATTTATCAGTATTACTTGAATCAATGCGTCGTGAAGGTTTTGAAGTACAGGTTTCACAGCCAGAAGTAATTTTGAAAGAAATTAATGGCGAAAAATGTGAACCAATTGAACAATTAATCATCACCGTTCCTGAAAATTATTCAGGTACTGTTATCGAAAAACTCGGTAAAAGAAAAGGTGAAATGAAGGACCTGGTAACTGAAAATGGTGTAACAAGAATCGAATACGAAATTCCTACTCGTGGTTTACTTGGTTTCCGTTCAGAATTCATTATGGACACTAGAGGTGAAGGTCTGCTCGACCACAGTTTCGCTAGATATGACACTTACCGTGGTGCCATCAACCAGAGACAAACAGGTGTTTTAATTTCTGGTGAACAAGGTACAGCTGTTGCTTTCTCACTCTATAATCTTCAGGAAAGAGGCATTATCTTTGTTGAACCAAACACTCCAGTTTACGAAGGTATGATTATCGGTGAAAATGCCCGTTCTGAAGACATGGTTGTGAATCCTACCAAGGAAAAGAAAATGAGTAATATGCGAAGTAGTGGCGCTGATGAAGCCATCAAACTCATTCCCCCTCATCTGGTCACTTTGGAAAGCGCTTTGGAATTCATTCAACAGGATGAACTCGTTGAAATAACTCCAAAATCCATCCGCCTCCGCAAAAAATATCTCAAGGAAGTTGATCGTAAGAGATTTGGAAAAGCATAATTAGCTTGAAGATTGTCGCGAACTTTCTGAATAAACTGATTTCGGGCCACCACCATGGTCTGCAAATCAGTATTTTCTGATTGAATAAATCTTTCTTGGCTAACTGCTTCTAGCAAAAATCTACGTTTTATGCTAGAATATAAAGATTTAGTTCTAAAAGTAACAAGTGGCCAACCAAATTACTTCAACTCAAGTTCCTGTAGAATCAGGCTCCGATGGCTCTACCATCGACTTCGCCAATCTCGGACCATATGTCCTAACCAAATTCATCCAAG
>CAUJDC010000050.1 GCA_963169815.1 Patescibacteria group bacterium
ATTCTTCTCCTAATTGGCCGAGGCGTTTTTGGTAAAAACCAGTTAAAGGTCGGTTGGGCATAATTATGGGTGGTTGGTCAATTTCTAATGGTAAGAAAGTACGGTAAAAAGTAGATGAAATTTCTGTTAAATTTTGATTAACACCTCCTGAAACTCCCTGCTACCCATGGATGAAAAATGCTGGGAATAAACTGTATTTTTTTGAGGATGTAATGAGTAATGTGCGCAGTATGTGGAGAGAGAGAGCTTTGTGAGAAGATGAACTTCTTGTTTATGAAATTTGCAATTTGAACAGCGGTTTTTATCCAAATATTACTATTGTTAGACGCTTGCAGTGGCTCTGAACGTTTTAGAAGATTAAATTTTGGTTAAATCTCTATAAGTTTTTGATTTGAGCAGTAACTCTTGATGTGTGCCTATGCATTCTATTTTTCTATCATGCAGAACAATTATCTGATCGGCATTTTGAACAGTAGAGAGACGATGGGCGATCACAATGATGATACGATCCTGGGTAATATTCTTAATGACGTTTTGGATTTTTGATTCGCTGATTGTGTCCAGATTTGAAGTAGCTTCATCCAGAACCAGAATGCCTGGATTCTTGAATAGAGCTCTGGCAATGGCTATTCTCTGTTTCTCTCCGCCTGAAATCTTTAATCCTTTTTCACCAATTTGCGTATGCAAGCCTTCTGGTAATTTTTCCAAAAATTCCCTCAAATCAGCCAGATCTATCACTTCCTGCAAAACCTTATCTGAATATCCATCACTGTATAATGTTATGTTATTTAAGATGGTGTCATTGAACATCATATTTTCCTGAAAAACTACCCCCGTTTTATTGCGGATGCTTTCTGTTGAATGGTTTTTAATATTTTGATTTCCAATAAAAATTTGGCCAGAGGTTGGAGAGTAAAACTTGTTGATCAGGTTAATAATTGTTGATTTGCCAACGCCGGAATGCCCTACAAAGGCAGTTACAGTATTTTTTCTGCAGGTAAAAGTGATGTTATTCAGGATTGGTTGGCCTTCTTTATAGGCAAAATGGACATTCTGAAACGATAAATCATGATTTGTAGATTCGATTGGGTGTAGATCTTCTACCTCAGTAGTATGAGAGCTAAAGAGCTCCTCCAGGAGGTTTACGTTAACAAAATTATGCTGTAACCGGTGAATCTGTTCGCCCAATTGCTGAATCGGCTGAAAGATTAAGCCGGAAAAGGCAAAGAACATAATGAATGTCCCCAAAGTGATCTGACTGTCAATAACTAGGTATGCTCCGAATACAAATACTATCAGTCTGCTGCAGACGGAAATAATTTGAGAAATAGTATTTATCTTTCCCCACCGGAAACTGACTTTTTTATTTAATTCTGAATAATTCAAAAAGTTTCGCCAAATTAACTGGAAAATCTGTTGATCAGAAAAAAAACTTTTGACCATCATAACATTGCTGCTGCTGTCCTGGGCTAATTTAAAAAATTTATTTTGTTCCTGATGCATTTCTTTTAGTTCATTTTTGTTTTTTTGAAGACCTTTATTTAATATGAAATATTGAATTGGTACTAATAAAAAAAGTAGCAGGGTCAGCTGGACATTGATAAATGCAGACAAAATAAACATGATCAACAGGCCCAGCCATGAAGGTAGAAGATGTAAAAAAATAGTTGAATAGATATTCCAAATTGCCTGTTGCCCACTTTGCAGTTTGGCAAAGAATTCTCCAGAACTATTGGAGATGAGTTGATGGACTGGCAATGACCAATACCGTTGATAAGTTCTCTTAACATATTCTTTTTCGATATCAATAGCGAGTCCAGAGGCCTGAATTCTGTATACTGCCAATGCTATAAAGGTAATTATCAAGACAATACCCCAGTAAATTACCGGAAGAAATATTTGGGATATGGATTGATGATCTGTGGAGATTGAATCTACTATTTGTCTGTAGAAAAATCCTTCTAAAAAAGGTGTGAAAATTAGAATGATTAATAGTGAGAAAATATACCAGTTTTTTTTGAAAACTGGTTTGAAAAACTTGAAAAAAAGATTATTTTCCAAATTGTTTTTCATGTTTTAATCTTAGTTGCGTAAGCTGCTGATCAACATGCTGGTAACTCCTGAGCGAATCTTCGTAGTACTGATTAAACTGACTATCCGCAATAGGTAGATTGGGATAACTGGGATATCTGCAGGAATAATACAAGCTTGGCGCATCTTTGAACAGCCAACTTTTCACACGATTAGTTCTTAACTTGATGGCGTCAAATATGGATGGACATAAATATGGTGATCTATAAAGCGTTTGCATTTCATCAGTCTCACTGCGCACAAACTTTTTATCTTTGCTATCCCAGGTCAGGTAAGTGCTGCCGCCATAATTTCTGGAAGTATTTGACTTGATTGTACAGGCAGTGCTAACAGGAATATCTTTATCCATAAAAAAATACTGGTTGAGCTGAGGATCAGCGATACAAGTCCTATGTGGCAAGTCAACCATTATACCTTTTTCCTGCTGATCGATGGCCGAAAGTATTTCACGAGTTTTTTGCCCACTTCCTACAATTAAATCTTCTAACTCTTTTTCTGTATAAAAAATTATTGGAATCTTCACCCTGAAATCCGTGGTGATGCGATCTTTACTGATCATTTTGTCTACTAATGATCTCCAGGCTACCGGGTCGATATGATCTGTATGAAACAATTCCTTTCCCTCTAATGACATAGTGTGATAGGCGACTTCCCGCACTCCCAGATCTCTGAAAAAATCCATTGAATCAAAAATCTCAACGAAATTTCCAGGCATGCTGGTCATTTGTGGATTTACGTAAAACCCTTTCGATAATAATAACCTTGTATTTACCAAAGCCTGCTCAAAACTACCCTTTTTACCTCTAATTCGATCATGAGTCTCTGCCCTTATGCCATCAATACTGATTTTGATGGAGGTCAAATCTACTGGAGATAAACCATCTATTAATTTTTCAGTTACCTCAGGTTTATAGGCTGCATTAGTGACTATTTCTATTTTTTTGCCGAATTTATCTCTTACGACTTTAAAGAGCTGATTTGAAAGGTCAGGCTTGAGTCCTACTTCAGCCCCAACAAAATATACAGCTCTTACATCAGTTAAATTTAAACCATCCAGATACTCAATTAACTCTTCAGGCTGAGTGAATCTGGCTTTTTTATTGGCCATATGCTGATCCAGATAGCAATGTACGCATTCGAGCTGACAAATGTCATTGGTCTGAATAGTGATGGTTTGTGGTACATGAACAACATCAAAATCAAAAGACTCTCCAGAAAGTAATGGGAGTTTACGTTTGGTCATGGTGAAGAGATAATGATCGTTAGATGGTATACCATAAATAGATATAAATATCCTAAAAAATTAGGAGATTTTGGTAAAATTTGTCTGTTGTAATTCTTGGCTGCAGGTTGGGAACAGAAGTTTGGGGATAATAATACTTGTCTATTGTACTCCTCCAGTTCAAGCTCTTTTTGTCGCTTAGCAAGAAATGACAACACTTTCTCATCCTTTAGTTTTGGTTGATTTAGATCTATAAAGTAATTGAACATTTTTTCATCAAAGTGAAATATAATGTGTTTTCATATTCAAACTATTTTTGGAAATAGCGTTTAGCTAATTCTTCTCCTAATTGGCCGAGGCGTTTTTGGTAAAAACCAGTTAAAGGTCGGTTGGGCATAATTATGGGTGGTTGGTCAATTTCTAATGGTAAGAAAGTACGGTAAAAAGTAGATG
>CAUJDC010000051.1 GCA_963169815.1 Patescibacteria group bacterium
TATTTTGCTCTTGTCCGATCCTCATTTCGGAGTATTTCGTAAAAAGAAATTCTTTGCCCGAGTTTTTGATAAAATTCGTGAAATCAAACCTGATCTGGTTTTGATACCAGGTGATTTGATTAATGATCCAAGTGAAGCTGAGTTAAAAGAAATATTTAAACCATTGGCTAAACTAGGTGCGCCAGTTTATGCTGTGACTGGTAATCACGATTCGAAGAAGCCGGGCTATTATATAAGTGAAAGAGTGCGTGAGGAATTGGTGACTGTGGGTGTTAAGACTATGGATAACTTAGTCGAAGTGATTTCTGTTAAGGGTATTAAAATCAACTTATTGGGAATGAGTGATCTGATGGGGGGTGAGCATGATTGGCGGGTGCTCTGGCAGGAACGTGATAGAAAGCATTTTAATTTACTTTTGGCGCATAATCCTGATATGGCTCATGAGATTGTTCACGGTTCTCCAGTGGATTTAGTGCTGAGTGGACACACCCATGCGGGCCAAATCAAATTGCCGCCGATCTCTGATTGGTTGATTCCAACAGTGCATAAATTTCATCATGGTTGGCATCAAATAAATGGTCGTCCTTTATATGTGACTTCTGGACTGGGGGAGGTGATTTTGCCGATGAGATTTTTGATTCGGCCAGAGATTGTTGTCATGGATTTAACCCTCTAAAATTAGAGGGTTTTTGGAGGTAAAATGTGTTTATAATAATTGTTTTTATTTTGTCACGATCACTTGGGATTTTTTGTTTGCAAAGAATTTAGGGAAAGATTATTTTGTGTTTGCTTTTAAAAATTCCACCGTATATAGTATAGGTCAGAATAGAAAACATACTAAATATGGGTGGTTGGGGGTCAGCTCACTATAATATAGTAAATATAGTAGATGTCCGCAATATCCTGCCGACATACGGTGGTGATTGTCTGGACTTCATTAGCTCGACAGTTTCAGAGCCCATAAATACTGAATACAAAAACGAGTTTTTAAGTCGTAAAAATTCCATCAAAGTGGCAGCGGGTTTATTTTATCCGATCTGGCCTATTTTTTGACCACTGCTGGTTCAATTTTGATGGCTATGGATAGCATTATTTGTTTCCTCGGATCGACTGAAAACCAAAAATACAATTAGATCATTAACCCACACTGTATATGTTAAACCAAAATCTCGATCGCTCCCATCAAGGTATTGCTTCAGGACAGGCAATGGATCCTAACACTGAGCTATTACTTGCTGAAAATCGAAATAGATTTGTGATTTTGCCAATTCAACATAATGATGTTTGGCAAATGTACAAGAAGGCTGAGGCCAGTTTTTGGACTGCGGAAGAGGTAGATCTCTCTGAAGATCTCACTGATTGGGCCAAAATGAATGATAATGAAAGACATTTTATTTCGACAGTATTGGCTTTTTTTGCGGCCTCTGATGGGATTGTGAACGAAAATCTGGCTATTAATTTTATGCGTGAGGTGCAAATTCCTGAGGCCCGCTGTTTCTATGGTTTCCAGATTGCCATCGAAAATATTCATTCTGAAATGTATTCTCTGCTGATTGACACTTATATTAAAGATCCAGTTCAAAAGGATTATTTGTTCAAGGCTATTGATACTATTCCAGCTGTAAGCAAGAAGGCAGAATGGGCTCTTCGCTGGATTCAAAGTCCAAATTTTGCTGAACGTCTGATTGCTTTCGCGGCTGTGGAAGGGATTTTCTTTTCCGGATCATTTTGTTCAATTTTCTGGCTGAAGAAGAGAGGCTTGATGCCAGGTCTGACTTTCTCCAATGAACTTATTTCTCGTGATGAAGCTTTACACTGCGAATTTGGTACTATGATGTATTCAATGCTTAACAATAAGATTGATGTAGCTCGTGTTCACCAAATTATCAAGGAAGCTGTGGATATTGAGAAAGAATTTGTTTCCGATGCTTTACCAGTGTCTTTAATTGGTATGAACGCGGTTTTGATGAAGCAGTATATCGAATATGTAGCTGATTTCTGGTTAGTACGTCTTGGTGCTCCGAAACTTTATAATTCTACCAATCCATTTGATTTCATGGAATTAATTTCGCTTAGCGGTAAGACTAATTTTTTTGAAAAGAGAGTGGGTGATTATCAAAAAGCTGGTGTAATGTCTGGGACTAGCGCGGATGCCAAAGACAATAAGCAGTTTGTTTTGAATGTAGATTTTTAAAATTTTCTTAAAGTTTTATTTTTCTCTGTCAGATGCAAATAAAAACTATTAACAACGTAACCTTTAATCTAGTATGCAAGTAAAAAAGACGGACGGAACAATTGAATCGGCGAAGTTTGATAAAATCACCGAGAGAATTACAGAATTATGTGAAGGGTTAGATAAGGGTTATGTTGATCCTACAATTGTCACAAAAAAGACTATTGAAGGTTTTTATGATGGGATTACCACAAAGGAACTTGATGAACTTTCTGCTGAAATTGCAGCCAGTATGACTACGATTCATCCGGATTATGCCGTACTTGCCGGACGCATTTTGATTTCACGTTTACATGAAGAAACTCCAGAAAAGTTCTCTGATTGTATTGAAGAGCTTTACCACTATATTGATCAAAAAACTGGCTTGGACGCTTCTCTGATTGCTGATGATGTTTATGAGGTAGTGAAGACTCATGCTTTCACTTTGGACAATGCTGTTAATGATAAGGCCGATTATGGTTATGATTATTTCGGGGTAAAAACTTTGGAAAAAAGTTATTTATTACGCAAACATGGTAAAATTATCGAAAGACCTCAGTATCTCTTGATGCGCGTGGCGGTTGGAATTCATAAGCACAATATTGATAAAGTTTTGGAAACTTATAATTTGCTTTCTGAAAAGTATTACACTCATGCTTCGCCAACTCTTTTCAATGCTGGTACTCGCAAATCCCAGATGTCTAGCTGTTTTCTAATAGCCATGAAAGACGATAGCTTGGATGCAATTTATGATACTCTCAAGGAATGTGCTTTGATTTCCAAATCTGGTGCAGGTCTTGGTTTACATATTCATAATATTCGTGCCAAAGGTACTTATATTAAAGGTACAAATGGACGTAGTAACGGCATTATTCCGATGCTTCGTGTTTACAATGAAACTGCTCGTTATGTAGATCAGGGCGGAGGAAAGAGAAAAGGAGCGTTCGCGGTTTATCTCGAACCTTGGCATGCGGAAATTTTTGACTTCCTCAATCTCCGTAAAAATCACGGTAAAGAAGAGATGCGTTGTAGAGATCTTTTCACAGCGCTCTGGATTCCAGATCTATTTATGAAGAGAGTTAAAGAAAATGGTAATTGGTCACTCTTCTCACCAAATGAAGTACCAGGACTGGTTGACTCTCACTCAGCTGAATTTGAAAAACTTTACGAAAAATACGAAGCTGAGGGCAAGGCCATGAAGACTATTCCAGCGCAGGAGTTGTGGTTTGCCATTTTGGAATCTCAAATTGAAACAGGGACTCCATATATGCTTTACAAGGATCACGCGAACAGCAAGAGCAATCAGCAAAATCTCGGTGTGATCAAGTCTTCGAATCTCTGTACAGAAATTATTGAATACAGCGCCCCAGATGAAACTGCGGTTTGTAATCTGTCTTCAATTGCCCTCCCTAGATTCATTATTAATGGACAATTCGATCATCAGAAATTATATGATGTGACTTACAAAATAGTTTACTCCATGAATCGAGTAATTGATGAAAATTTCTATCCAACTGAAGCAACTCGCAAGTCCAATTTTCGTCATCGTCCAATTGGTTTGGGTGTGCAAGGCTTAGCTGATACTTTTATTATGCTCAGACTTGCGTTCGAATCTGCCGCAGCAAAAAAACTAAATACTGAAATTCATGAAACTATTTACTTTGCTGCCATGCAAGCGTCTGTGGATATTGCCAAGGTCGATGGTTACTATGAAACATTCCCTGGTTCACCACTTTCGAAAGGAATTTTCCAATTCGATATGTGGGGTGTGAAACCAAGTGGACGTTGGGATTTTGAAGCACTTCGTAAAGAAGTTGTTGAACATGGTGCTAGAAACTCTCTCTTGCTTGCTCCAATGCCAACTGCGACAACTTCACAGATTTTGGGCAATAATGAATGTTTTGAACCATATACTTCAAATATCTATAGCCGTCGTACTTTGTCTGGAGAGTTTGTGGTAGTGAATAAACATTTGATCAAAGATTTGATTGGACTTGGCCTCTGGAATGAAGAAATGAAACAGCGCATCATTCTCGAAGATGGCTCAATTCAAAATATCACCGAAATCCCAGACGAACTCCGTGAGATTTATAAGACAGCCTGGGAAATCAAGATGAAGAACCTGATCGATATGGCTGCTGACCGTGGTGCTTTCATCTGCCAGTCTCAATCTCTCAATCTTTTCGTTGCTGATCCAAACTTTGCCAAGCTTTCTTCTATGCACTTCTATTCTTGGGAAAAAGGTCTCAAAACTGGTATCTATTATCTCCGCATTAAAGCAGCTTCTGCCGCTCAGAAATTCACCATTCAGGAGCATGCAGGTCTCGGCAAAAAAAATGAAACTGCTGCAGGTGTATTAACTGCTTCAGATGTGATTGTGCCGGCTATTGATAAAGAGCAGGCTATGGAAGAGATTACGTGCAGTATCGATAATAAAGATGAATGTATCGCTTGTGGAAGTTAATGTATGTAATTTACTACTTCGTCAAAAGATCTTTAATTTACGCAACGTATAACTCATACGTCTCGCTAAAAATTAATGCCAAATTGTGCTCCGTATTTATAGATCAAATACCCGGCCAGTATCAATAAGCCAATGATCAGGATTTGACGTCTCCAATGGTCATTTTTGACATCTGGATTGAAAGTAATTGGAGTTTGGGTGGGGTGTCGAGCTGGAGTTTGTGGTGCTATGACGGGAGTAGCTTCAGAGACGGTAGTGGAAATAGTTGGTTCTGGATTGTTCATAGTGAATGTTTTGACGAATACACCACCATTTTTGTTAGCTTCTTTGCTCATGTTCAGCCCCATTTTTAGCATATTCATGATATTTGGATTGCTGCCCAGTTGGCGCATGGCATTTTTGACTTTTTCCTGAACTTCTGGAGGGAGAGTGTTCATTTGCTCAGAATTCATCCAAGTTTCTGTAAGATTCTGATCGCCGGAATTGTATGATGTTTGATTGAGATCCTTTTCCATGTAGGTAATTTGATTATTATCTGCTTGAGTATAGTATATAGCCACTAAAATAAAAATCATTTATGGAAACTATGGAGAAAACGCCTGAACAGCATGACAAAATGCCCGAACAAGCAGCCTGGTATGCGCAGAAAACTTTTTGGGCAGGTTTGATTGTTGGGTTATTTCTAGCCGTATTATTAATTGGGCTAGGGGGAAGGTTTGCTAAACAAGGTCCTGGTATGATGCGTTCGAATTGGCATCAGCCTATGGATTTTGAGGATCAGATGGATCGGGATTTCGATCGTGTTCGACAAATGGAAATGATGTTGGAAAAAGATGGCCTACAGATTCCAGGAAAACCAATTACCAGTGTGCACCTGGAATCTGGTATGAACACAGGAAAAGGTGATCTTGCTTTCAATATCAATGGCGTCAAGGTTGCCCTTCCTTATAAAGTGGCTGATGATCAGCTAACACTGAACTTGTCCCAACTGGCAAAATATATGAAGGACAATCCTAAAGCTCAGGTTAATTTGAATGTGACCAAGGATGATACTCAGGAAGTTCTCAGTGTGAAAACTGTTACTGATATCAAAACTGAGCAGGTAAATCTTGAGCACAAAGTGGGTGATCTCTATCAGCTAAGCTTGCAAATTAATGATGAGAATGGCAAAAATGTGCTTGCCTTAAAGCAAACCATGTGAGTTTAAATGAGAATGTTTTCGAAGGACTAAAGTTTAATGGAAAGCCTGCTTGATGATCAAGCTTTTGAAGCTTGGATAAATGAATTGGCTCATATGGAGGCGGATGATACTCTTTTTGGTTATTTGATTTACATGACACAGTGATAGTTTCCAACTATCGAAAAGGGAAGTTAGAAGAATTTTTTCCTTTTGCTGTAGAGTCTTTACAACTTCTGAGTAAGCAGTCTGATATCTGTTTGATTTTGTATACTTCTTCGCATCAGCGAAAAATTGATACATACCTGGAAAAATTCAAGAATCTTGGGATTAAGTTCGCTTATGTAAATGAAAATCCGGAAGAGTGCAATACTGAATATGCTAATTTTGACCGTAAATTTTATTTCAATGTGCTGTTCGATGATAAGGGGGGTTTTGATCCGTTGGAAGATTGGGAGCCTGTGTATAATTTTTTGAAGAAGCTTTACTCTTGATCCTTTTGTTCCTCTGCTGATTCTTCAGAAATTCTTTCGAAAATTGATCTAGCTAGGGCAGTGTGGAGAAAGTCTTCCAGTTGTTTGATGGATTTTTCCATGCCTCCTTCGGAAAAGTCATTGATCACAGTTAGAGCCCAAATAATATCTGGATGATCAGGATGGCTTTCGATTGGATCGGTGCTGGAAACAATTTTAATCGGAATAACATTGTAGCCCGCGTCGATCAGGTTAAGTACACCCTGAACATCATAAGCTTGGGCGCCCAAACGGGATTTAACTGTACTTTCCAGATGCTGTTTGTCGCTACCGAAGGTTTTGCCATTGTGTTCTATGTATTGGACGATTTCGCCACGACTGTGCTTGTCGAGGATTTCCTCCTCACTGATATAATGATAGAAGATGTCATCTTCTGGTTTAGTGCGCTCTCGGTTAGTGAAGGATTTGAGAGGACTGATGTAGTTTGGGTGACGTTTGAAGAGCTCGCGGATCAAAGTGGTTTTTCCGGCATGAGCTGGCCCTACAAAAGCGATGATTGGAAAAAATTTAGGCATAAATTTAGGCTAAAGAAACTTGAAGTTTTGCGAATAATAGCAAAAGTGGCTGAAAATAGAAATGGCTGATTTTTGCACAGAAAAGCGATCTGAGCTACAACAATATGAAGTTAGAATTTCTAAATTAGCTTATCAAAGCCAAAAAAGCTGTTAAAAGCCGTGTAACATACTTTTGGACTGTGCCAAGCGTAAGGTTTTTAATGATGTGAATATTAATGTCAAAAATGAGAAGGATTTTGGAGCTCAAAGAACATAAGTGTTGATTTTGTCTACTAACCAGTCCGATATATCATTATTGTTAATGTTGTTTTTAGAGTTGTCGAGTACAGATATTTTCGTGTTCATCTGAGCGTTTATCTCATTGATGATGTCATGTGCAGCTTCGGGTGAGCTTTGATCTTCCAGATCAGTGTTTTGTATGCCTGACATGCTTTCCATTAGAGTGGATAATTCAACAGGACTTCCGATGTTGTCTTGATGGTTGATGATGAGCCAGCTCACGCAAGCAGAATCCATGACGAAGTGCTGACTTCACGTGTAGTGATTTTTGGTTGTTTGGATATCAGAGAGTATTTCATTGTCAGAGATTCATTTGGCCGGTATGATGGGTATAAATTTCATATGCTTAATATGGATTATAATGAATTGTTTCAGAATACACTGAAGTACTTGCAGACAAAGAAAAAAGTTCTGCTACTTACTACATCCAATCGCTGGATGGGTGAAGGTGAAGAAATGCCGAAGAGTACTGCTTTGGCTTATAAGCTTGCAAATAGCCTTTCTGCAGATGTAGTGAAGATTATAGAAGTGCCTAAATTGAAAATTTATCCATGTGAGGGCAATGTATCTTCATCGAAAGGTAATCATTGTGGTTTGAAAGCATCGTTGTTGCAGGATGCTGCGAAAAATCCTAGTGGTTTTCATCGTTGTTGGGCAAGTTTGAATAATTCAGATGATGAATTGTGGAAAATCAGTAAAGAATTGTTTGTTTCTGATTGTGTAGTGTTTTTTGGGTCTATTCGTTGGGGACAGGTGGGTGCGTTTTATCAAAAACTTATTGAACGTTTGACTTGGGTTGAAAACCGTCATAGCAGCCTGGGTGAGGATAATGTTATCAAGAATATTGATGCCGGTATTATTACGGTCGGACATAATTGGCATGGTCAACAGGCAATGTTGATACAAAAACAAACTTTGAAATATTATGGTTTTAACGTTGTAGATGATTTATCCTGGCATTGGCAATTTACGGCTGATCCGGAGGATGAGACTAACGAAAGCTATGAAAAAGCCATCGATGTATTTGATCAACAGTTTTTGAAATAGCTTTTTATATGGAGCCACTGACGGGAATCAAACCCGTGACCTCACCCTTACCATGGGTGCGCTCTATCAACTGAGCTACAGCGGCGTATTGTTTTGCTGTTTGCATTGTCCAGATGCGACGAGCAGATCATGATCGCGCAGGCGCGCTATGACTATTAGTGCTGCGCAGGCAACTGAGCTACAGCGGCTTGCAAATTGGATAATCTGTCGGAACGGGCTGATTTTAACATAGCTGGGTGGTCATGCAAATTTATTTTTGTGGGAACATGTGTTAGTATCGCCTTGCCTGAAGCTTATTTGGGCTATTTATTTCTTTTAATTTTTAGAAATTATGCGTTTTATCCAATTCATCGCTGACTATGGTAAGAAAGATCCTGCATTTGCAGAAGTGATGCAGCGCTTGATGATGGAGGTGCCGGACGCAATTATTTCTGAAACTTCTGTAGCACCTTTTTCCACTGTGGAAACCGGTTTTTGGACTGCACAATTTGCCCAGGCTGTTCACCCAGAAGGGATGATAGTTTATACAAATACTGCTCCACGCAAAGATGATCTCGAAGTTCGTGCTAAAAATCAGGGTGAGGGACTCGCTTATGCCAAACTTAAAAATGGCGCAGAAGTAATTGGGGTTAATTCTGGCTATAGCTTTTCTTTCCTGAAAAATTTCATCGAAGAACTTTGGATTTGCGAAGTGGAAATTGAAGGATCTCAATTTCGTTCACGTGACTTTTTCCCAAAGGTAGTTGGGAAAGCTGCTAGAAAAGATTATTCATTCAAAAAAACTCAATTACAGCCAAGCGATTTACCAGATTATCCGGTAGGGGTGATTGGAGCAATTGATGGTTATGGCAACATCAAAACAACTTGGAAAGCTAAAGACGTTTCTGTGCCAGCTGGTACAAAAGTAAAAGTACGCATTGGCCAGGTAGTGGCTGAAGCGATTTATGCTGATGGAACTTTTGAAGTTCAGGATGGACAACTCGCTCTTGCAGCTGGCTCTAGCGGACATGAAGGGAATTTCCTGGAAGTTTTCCTCCGAGGTGGTTCTGCGCAGGCTTTATTTGAATATCCTCGTGTGGAAAACAAAGTGGAAATTCTTTCCTAAGTTTTTCTGTAAGAAAGTTTGGCGTATAGTTGTATCAACAATAAATAACTCTTTGAAGTGAGTCTTTTGGGGAACCAAAATCAGGGGGAGGCTCGCCAGTTTAATCATTCTTTGGATGATAATGATCTGGTCAAATTGTCGCTGCAAAATGCTGATAATTTTGGGCAAATTGTAGAAAGATATGAAAAGAAACTGCTACGCTACATTATCTACTTCACTGGGGTTAATCGCCAGATGGCTGAAGATATTTTGCAGGAAACCATGATTAATGTTTATAAAAATCTCAATAGTTTCAATCCCAAGCTAAAGTTCTCCAGCTGGATTTATCGCATTGCTCATAATCAGGCTCTTAATGCTATTCGTGCGGAGAAAAATAAGGGTGCGGTGAGCCTGGATGCTGGAGACGATGAGAGTGTTTTTCTAATCAAGGTTTTGGCTAGTGAAGAAAATTTGGTAGCCAAAGTTGAACAACAGGTGATGTCTGAAAAAGTTGCTGAAATTATGAAACTGATGCGTGAAGATTATAGGGAATTATTGGTACTAAGATTTTTGGATGATTATGATTATAGTGAAATTTGCGATATTTTGCGTAAGCCACTAGGCACAGTTGGAGTAATGATCGCCCGCGCCAAAGATGAATTTAAAAATCTAGCAATAAAGTATAATCTGTTCAGCCATGAGTAAAATCAGTGAAAATATCGTTGATCAAATCAAAAAAGAAAAGGTTACGCCAAGACCTCGTTGGGTTTTCGTTGTCTCCAATATTGTTCTGATTACTATGTTGATTGTTACAGTCATTATGGGGGGGATTGCAATGAGTTTGATTTATTTAAAATTGTTTAATTTGGAATGGGGTTTTGTGACTTTCGATGGAGATCGTGGTTTGCCTAAAATTTTTGAGGTAATGCCTTTGCTTTGGATACTGCTTTTAATTGTCCTGCTTGGAGCTTCGGTTTGGACTTTTGAAAAAACCGAGGCTGGCTATCGCTATCAACCAACTATGCTGGTAGTGGGAGCGATTTTCATGTCGATGTTACTGGGTGCATTTATCTATACAACTCGTGGTGCGGAAATTTTTGAAACAGTTCTGCGCAACATTTTACCTCCTTACGAGGCGATGGAAATGGCCAAAGAAAGAAAATTTCTTAACCCTGAGCAGGGGATTCTGGTTGGAGAATTTGTCGAGAAAATTGATGATGGACAAATTACGATTCAAGATATTTCTGAAAATGAGTGGACTGTAATGTTAACCGAGGAATTGTCTAATAATCGTGGAGTACAGAAATTAGAACAAGGCCAGCCAATGTTGATACTTGGTAAAAAAACTGCTGATCAAACTTTTGAAGCTAAAGAAATTAAATTTAAGAGAATCACTGGTGGGGCTGATATGCGCGGGAAAATTATTCGTAAAATGATACAGGATAAAATGGAAAAGCAGTTAATGCCTGGTGACCCTCGCTTTGTTATACAAACTCAAATGCAGCTGCAACCAGCTCCTTAAGCGATTTAAGTTCGAATTCAGGTCTATTTAATATTGAAAGTTTAAGTTGAAGATAACCTCGGCCGAGGAAAATTCTTTAACTTAAATTTTATGCAGAATAACTTGATAAGAACGGGTTGGGCTTGGTGGCAATTGGCAGCTTTGATTGCTGGTTTTGCTGCACCTTTTTCAGTGGTTCAGGCCGCCGTGCCCGGACTCCCAGACGTGGCGCTATCTAGTGCCGCGCCCGGCGCCGTGGTGATAAATGAAATTGCCTGGGCGGGCTCAGCAGCCTCGGCCAATGATGAATGGATTGAACTGTACAATCCGGGCGCGGCGGTGGTGGACTTATCCGGCTGGAAAATTCGCGATGATGGTGCGGACGCTTATACTTTTGCTGCTGGCGCGAGCATTGCGGCGGGTGGATATTTCCTGATTGAGGATAGTGAGAATTCTGTTAGCAATATTACTGCGGATGCCATTTACAATATGTCTCTGGCTAATGCAGGGGATACTATTCAAATTGTTGATGACACAGGCACAGTGATTGATACAGTTAATGGTACAAGTGGTGCCTGGTATGCTGGCCTGTCAACGACTTTTGCCTCGATGGAAAGAATTGCCATGGGAGATCAGGCTAGTAGTTTTGCTACTTCGACTGGAGGTAGTGGAGCTATGAATGCATCCGGTTTGGCGATTGTTGGTACGCCTCGTGTGGTGAACTCTGCCGGTGGTGGAGGCACTCCGCCAGTTGCTAGTTCCGAAGTGAAAATGAATTGGTCTGCTGCTTCAGCGAATGTTGGAGACACTGTGCAATTGAAAGTTTCCGCTAATTCGATTACGGATTTATTTTCTTATGGTTTGGTGCTGACTTATGATTCTACCAAGCTGCAATATTTGGATGCGACTGCTGGGACTTTTTTGAGCGCTGGCGGTGCAGTCGGAACTTCTTTCCAAAAAGGTTTGGAAGCTGGACAGGCGGGACGTCTCCAGTTAGCGGAAGCTAGAACTATTGATCCGAAGGTTGGTGTTAGTGGCAGTGGTGAATTGGTTGTAGCGAGTTTCAAAGTATTGGCTGGTCCGACGGCCGAAGTTAATTTTGCTACAGAGAGTTTTCTATCTTCGCCAACCGCTGATTTGTATCCGACTATGACAGTTGCTGCTTTGTCTGTGAATAGCGGAGTGGTGGATCCAGTGACTGGACTCACTGCTGCGCATGGTACGGGTCGTTATCAGATTAAATTAAGCTGGAATGCTGCGCCTGCAAATCCTGATCATTATAGAGTGGAACGCCTCGACGCTCATGGCCAGTGGAAAGTTTTGGGTGGAGTGACTGGTCTCGAATTTACTGATCAGGATGGCGTAATTGGCGGTGGTAAAATTGTGCCAAATCATCTCTATGAGTACCGTGTAAGTGCCGTGAAGGCTGATGTGGCAAGTGTGCCGGTAACAATTTCTGCTAAAGATACACGTGGTTTGACCGGCGATAATAATCGTACGGATTTAATTGATGGGCGAGATTTGGATAATTTGGCCAAACATTTTGCTGAAACAGATTTGAGTCTGACTTTCGATGAGTTAATTGATACAACTTATGATGGTCATGTTGATGGCAGTGACTTGATTGATATTGGAGCGGGCTTTGCTCAAAAATATCTTTAATTACAGCCATGACTAAAATTTATCTAATTAAAAATTTGATAAACGGCGACGTCAGATTTGATCTAAAAGCCGAGGGATTGCCTGCCAATTTCCTCGGCTTGGCTGCCGATCTTAAATTTCGCAGTGATGCGGGCAAAGTTGCCTTTGAAAAAATGGATTGGGGTAAGGCCATCAGCAGTTTGAAAGAGCTGCCAATTAAAATGGCTACTTTCCAGGATGGAAAATTGATTGTGGGAATGACTTTCCGATCGGCCAATTTACCTAAAGTATCAGATGGAGTGCTGGCCAGTTTCTACTTCAGGGGTCAGGCTATAGAATTTGAAGGATTTGAAAGGACAGTTTTGAGCAAATTTGATGGAAAAAGAGTCGATTTGACTGATGTGAAATGGGAAGTGGCTCACCCTTCCGCTCTAGCTAGCGCAAAAACACCTCCTTTGACTGAAAAAGCTCAAGCTGCTGAAATTCCGACAGAATTGTCTCACACTGCTGAGCCCTGGCAAGAAATACTGGCTAATGCTCAACCAGAAATGCTTGATTCGAAGCCTGAATGGTGGGGTGATCAGCTTTGGCTGTTGTTGGCGATAATCTTAGGGGTGATTTTGCTGATTTTTGGCTTGACTATTGGCAAACTTCGGTTAAAATCCAGGGGCTAAGTTATTCAATCAATAAATCGCATATGGCTAAAGGAAAAAGCACTTTTGCAAGCTGGTATTGCAAGGACTGTAACACTCAGAAGAAAACGACTGCTTACAATAAGAAAAATAATGACAAGATCGCTAAGGAATTGTCTATGTTCTGCAAAAACTGTCGCAAGCACGTTGATTTTAAGCGTAAAGATACTAAGAAAGGTAATTAATTTTGCTTGGTACTAGCTTCCGGTGCCTGAGAATGAAACAAATAAACAATTACAATTTAAACTGATACCCCCATGGTTAAGAATGTCCACACTACTTTCACTCCCAAGACATTAACTCTGGGGGTTTTGTTGTCCGCTTTGATTTTTACAGGATGTCAGCAGGCAGTCGCCCCACTCAAAGATAGTGGAATGACTTCCAAAGAAGGGGTTAAACTTGAAGCTGCTATACCAGCCAATGCTGCTGTTATTATCAAACTTGGTACTACAGATCCGGGCCAAGTTAAATTGATCAAAGATTTGAATGCCCAATTCCCAGCTGATTTGACCAAAGAATTCAGCACTGGTTTCAATGAAGGTTTTAAGTCTAGTGCCAAGTTTGAAGAAATTGGTCTCAGTTTTGAAGAAGATATTTTACCATTGATTGGTGAACAAACTGAATTTGTCATGGCAATGGCTCCAGGTAAAAAGGATGGTTTAAACAAGCCTGAAATTATGGCCGGCATGACTTTGGCTGATAATGGTAAATTTGACGCCTTGATTG
>CAUJDC010000052.1 GCA_963169815.1 Patescibacteria group bacterium
AACTTCTGCTTATTCAGAAGATATGTTGTCACATTTGGATCATGCCTCTCTAGCGGCAGAAGGCGGTTCTCGTTTGATTAAAATCGGTGGAGATGAATTAGTGCTTTATCATGCTGCGGCAGATGGTTCAGTACAAAAACTGTTTGTCGACATTTCCAATATGGGGCCAGCCAACGATGTAGCCCTTAACTTAAATGGTACAAAGATTAACCTTGTTGATATTTATCTTTATAAAATTAGTGAGCGCGTCACCAAACTATCTCACGACTCAGTCGGCAAATCACTTGATCCCGTCAAATTTAACGCAGAAATAAATTCAGTAGTACGCGAACTTTTCTACATTGATCAAAATGCAGCTGGCAACCCACTACGCGAAGCTCAAGCAAAAAAGTATTTTGCTAAACTCAAAAAAGAATGGGGCGTACAGGGTGAATACACAGATTATCTAGCCAGTGTTCAAGCCATGCGTTATATGGCTGAATACAGAGCCGATTCACGCAGCCTAGATTCTTCATTCAAGGGCAAGGAAGGAACTTTTGCTGAGCATATTGGTAAAGAAGTTGAATCCATTTCTGGAATGTCTTTTGCCGAAGTGCAAAAATTATTCGCCGAAAATCAACAGGCAATTATTGATTTAATCAAAGCTCGTCAGCCAGAAGGATCAGCATATAAATTCGTTTCCCCAGAAGATTTACTAACTCAAATCAAACAGCTTGATCCAAGTAAGTCCAAGGCCAGCGACATGATGCCACTTTACAATTTATTGGCTCGTCTCGATTTCTCTTCTTCCACTTCTCCTGCCTTGCAGAAACTTGGTCAAACGCTCGCAACAACTAGAATAGAGCCAATCGGAGAGCCTCCACACTCTCGTATCGATAAGCCGCGTATCATGGATGCTAAAGTCGTTGATATCAATCTGTCCAAAGAGTTTACAGCTGCTCTCCACAAACTTTCCGCAACCGATCCAAAAATGGCTCATGCCCTTCTTACAGCTGCTCGCAATATGGCTGAAGGGCCACTTGATAAACAAAAGTATGTCAAAGGTGGCGACTTTGCCAAATTCGACATCAATGATCATGTGGAAATCAAAGATGGAAAAATTTTTATCAAACCAGAAGCTACTGAATTCAAACATCAGGTTGATGACGCTTTGATTGATAAAAAAGTTGGAACAATTATTGAAACTGAAAAGAAGCTCAGTGAACTTAAGTCTACTTATGAAAAATTATTGGCCGATTATCGTGAAGGCCGTATCGACCTCGATACTCTCAATCAAAAGCTGCCAGAACTCAATAAGCAAATTGCTGAGCTTAATCGTCTTACTACTACCGACCCAGACACTGGTGCTTTGAGTCAGGCTTATCTCGATCTGCGGCCAAGCGACATGTTCATTTTCCCAGATGGTGAAATCCCTGCTGATTCACGTCTATGGCATTCTATTAGTACTGAAATTAGCCATGCAGGTGCCATTAACTCTAAATATGGCTATGCCGGTTTGGATTTGTTGATGAGTTCATATCATACTTTGCTTCAAAAAGAACTCACAGTCGCTCCTTACAATCTCCAGCATTTCCGTGTAATTCGCACCGGTGGTAAATTTGAAATTATTTTCCTCGATGTTCGGGAAATTACCAAACTAAGGAAAGCTGGTAAAACTCCAGAAAAAGTTCTGGAAAAAATAATCAAAGAAAAGGCTCAAAAAGAAATCGACGATTTGATGAAAGGTTCACCAGAGGCTTATAAAGCCATTCAATCAGATGCCGATGTCCGTAACTCTGCCAGCAAATTTATTAAAGGAAAGCCTGAAGCGGGTCCAGGTGAAATCACTTTCCATACTGAAACCACCCCTCCTATCTCATCACACGAAATCTCTGATGTCATCAGTAAAATACCTGGCGCGACAGCGCGTGAAATTATCGGTGGAGTGATGGCTGAGCGTAATATTTATCAGAAACAAATTGATGACATAGCTCTACCAATAAATGCGCCATCAACAGCTCCAGCCAAACCAATCTTTGACAAGCCGGTACCACCAGGCACTCCCTCTTACCAAGCTTACAAATTCCAGCGCAATGAAAAACCAACTGCTTTACTTGAAGTTCCCCGCGCCACCGAAGTTGTCGCCGTTGGTGATCTTCATGGTAATGGCCAGATTTTTATAGAAAATATGAGATCAGCCAAAATCGTGGGTCCAAAAGCTGACTTCACTAAGCCTGAAACCATCACCTGGACAGCCGGCAATCGTCGCGTAGTCTTCCATGGTGATATTTTAGCTGATCGTGGAACAGATTCATTGCAAATCATGGCCTCACTTCGCAAACTTCAAGCTGAGGCTCGCAAGGCTGGTGGTGAAATTGTCTTAATTTCAGGTAATCATGAAGACATGGCTATATCTTTCTTGATGGGCAAGATGATCGCAGGTGGAAAAGACCCACGCATACACAATGGTTTCAGCATGTCACTCTTTGGTAATCAGGGCGCAGGTCTACTCGAATTTATTCAAAAATATTCTGGCGATCCTCGTTTTGCAACAGCCAAGTCTCTTGAGGATGTTGCAACAATTGCCGGCTTTCAGGTAGACAACTTTGTCGGCAAGAAACTCGTCACAGATCCAAAGTTCCCAGATTATGCTGATCAGCTTGGTCAAAAATGTCTAGAGAATATGCGCAAAGATAGCGAAGGCAGACAGCTGCTCGAGCAAATGGCTTCTCTCAAAGTTGGTGAATATATTGATGACTCATTATTCCTGCATACTGATCCAACTCCAGAAATCGTCGCCTTAATCAAAAAATATGGCAGCTCTGTTGGTGAAGCAATGGACAAAATCAATGTCATCTATCAGGAAGGTCTACGTGCCAAATTGTTGGGCGAAGGCACAATGCCTCCAGGTTTCAAAGAAATCTCTGATACCTTCACCAGCACAGAAAACCGTTCAGGAGAAAAGAGATATAAAGGCGTCCCACTGGCCGACCTCAAGGCCAAAGGCGTCAATCGCATCATCCATGGACACTCTGATTACAATGGCAAACGTGTCAGCATTGATGGCGTAGAAATCACATCTGTTGATGTAAGTGCCGGCAAAGGTGGCAAAGCAATGGATAAACGTTCTATTGGTCTAATTGAAAAGACTGGGATAATGACTACTGGCAGTGAAATTGAGTTTATACCACATACTGATTTAGTCGAATCTCCTACTGCTCGTCCAGCATTATATGAATCTAAATTCGCTACTGGTAAAGATATTCCAGCGGGGCTTCCAGAAAATACCGTAGCTTGGACAGCCAAGGACGGCACTATTTACTATAATCTTGATCGCTTCTCCAAATATCTCGCCCCTGATTATATTTTCGAAAAAAATATTCAGGGAGAATGGCGTATTAAAGCACCTCCAGATGCACAAAATCCTCAAGGCAAATATTTAAGCGTTCGTGATTACGAAAAATTGCCAACAATTTCCGAAAGTAAATACAGTGGTCAACTGCTTTCTCGTATGATTGAAATTAAAAATCATGAAGAAACTCACCGCACTCTTGAATACGCCTACACCAAGGGTGGTGCAGAAGTCCCAGCACTTACCAAACCAATTCTCGATCATTTCGCTACAGCTGACGCCGAAGGCAAAGTGCCAAAGGGCAAAATCGCTTTAACAGATGTCGAAGGGAAGCCTCTCCCTGTAAATTGGGAAAATGTACAAGATTTCCTTTGTTATGTAGCAGACGGCAGCAAGCAGGTCCTGCCTCTTCAAAAACTGCTTTTAGAAAAAATAATCTCCATTCAGGTTCCAGGCTTCACCTTCAAAAAAGTTCGTCAAATTTCAACTAAACTTCAAGCCAAGAATCCAACTGAAGCTTTCGCTCGTTACTCTGAAGCAGCTAAAGTTGACAAAGCTCCTGAAAATCAATGGCAAAAAGTTACTACTTCAGATCAATTCAATAAAACTCTCGCCGCTGAAAAAGGAGAAAATTCCCGCATCATCAATGAACTTACCAATAACTTCATTTGGGTACTACGCAGCGGAGACAAAGCTCAAATTGATGCCTTTATCGAACAGCACAGCCCTTTAGTTGATCCAAAGATTTGGCGCAAATTCCAGGAACAATACGCTAGCTCTGTCGACACACTTTCCAAAGCCATGCTTACTCCAAAGGGTCGCGAAGATTTGGCTAAATTAGAAAGCGAAGAAAAACTCTCGGCTGTCACACGCTTCCTCTACAAACGTATGGCCGAAGAATACAAGATTATCGATGAACACTTGAAAACTCATACTGATGACCTTTCCGAATTACAAGGCTTGTTTGAAAACGGAGTAATTGAAACCAATCGTTTAACTCTATCTAAACTTGCTAGTACATCTGAAGGTATTGCTCTAATGGCTGATCTGCCGAATGGCCTGGATCATGTAAGACAGCGCCTATTAGAGAACACAATTAATATAGAAATCATCCCACCAATTGTACGAGAGCGTTTGATAGATGATTTTCAAAAAACTCTAGAGGCAAAATACTCATCCATCGACAATCCAGATCTGCGCAAGAGTTACCAGATGGAATTCACCAGCAAGACTATCCGCGAGGCTCTTGATAAGATGCGTCACGACCCCCGCCTTAAAGATTATAAATATTTAGTTTCTCCAGAAAGATTGGTTCTGGCGGGTGCACCAGATCTGCCGATTGATGGTCTAGTGAGACTGTTGCGTGGAGAATACGAATACAAGAGTGTGCAAGTAAATCGTAACGGAGTATTGTTGTCACAAAGCATTATGGTTATCAACAGCAAGCCTCTCGGTGAAAAGGGCGGTTTTGCTGAGGTAAATCTGACCTATATTTATGATGGCGACTCATTAACACCAAAGATTGATGTAACCAAGAAATTTAATAATGCTATTAGGTTAGAAGATATCTCTGAATATCAAAAATTATCTACAATCGATCAAATTCAGGTTAGGCACATTCTCCTCGATATCACCTTTGATGGTATTGGTAAAGAACCGTTGATCAAGGCTCGTAAAGAGCTTTCTAAAGCTCTAAAAAGACCAATTGGCGATATGGATGGTAGAAATCCATTTAACCGTTTATTAGACATGAAATACAACGGTTACTTGGAAGCCCGTAACTCTAAATTAATCATGGAACAGCAGAGACAGGGCAAGCTCAAAGGCTTTATGGGTGTTAAATACATGTCTGCTGATGGTTCCACACTCATTTTTGAAAATCTAGCTACTGGTAAAGAGGTAAGATCTTATAAGAGCATTTTGGAAGGAAAAGTTAAAGTTGATCCAAAAGATTTCTGGATAGGTATTGCTGACATTATTTCTAATCTTAGAGAAGCCCATGCGGCCGGTATTTATCACATGGATATCAAGCCTCACAACTTAGTCATTGGGCCAGACAATAAAGCCAAGATTATCGATTTTGGAACCGTAATTACTGTTGAAGATGCCAAAAAAGTTATTTTCCCAGCAGATAGTATGGGCAAAGATGTCCTTGAAAGCTTAGGTCCTAATCCACTATTCAATCCATACTCACCATCTATCCCTGGTGGCGAACTGCCATTAACTCCTGCATATTACGACTCTAAGAGTGCCTTCAAAGCTTTCAAAGGAGAAAAACCACTGGGTAGTATCGATAACGATTTACTCAGGAAAAGTCTTTCACTCGATCTCATTGGAGAACCAGAAAGTCCTGATGCAGCCGCTCCACAAGAGGTTGGAGACCGATACCTCACCCCTCCAGTTATTAAACAGGCCGCAGAAGATTTTGCTACTGGCAAAATCGATGCAGATCAATTCGAAAAAATTATTAGATCCAACTATTAAATAAATATATGCCAGAAAAAAAAGAGTCAATCTCACTATTCGAACTAGCCCATACCTATTTAGGTGAATTGAGCAGAGTTTTCTCATTGAGAAATAAAGGCAAAGATCACTATCCACCTGAAAATCCAGAGCCAACACCTCTCCATGACTGGTTGGACGGCTTTACACAGGCCAATTTAAACCCTTTCGCTGATGGAACAATTCATAGCTATTATCGTGAAATATTGGGCGATGAAAATACACCTGCTTCTAAACTCGATCCACGCCGCATTGCCAATATTTTTCCCAGTTCTGAAACAATTTGCTTAATCACCTCCCCATTCGAACATGCTGGTCTGCCAAGTGACGATGCTTTAGAAAGTTTTAAGTTAGCCAGAGTTTGGCCAAATGGTTTCACTCTCGATTTCATGGCAGATCCTGGCTATTATTTCCCTTTCTTTCCTAGAGAAATTCAACAGCAATGTTTGATCGAAATACCTGATTATCAAAATCCTCAAATGCCTTCTCTCGAAGAAATCAAACAACTTCGCAAAATTTTCTTTGCTGCGCTAGACCGCCAAGTTGAACTTTATCGCCCTCTGGACAAATTGATCTCGCCACAGAAGAAGTAGTGTGTGATAACTCATTCCTTTACTTCTGAGCTGCACTTTCTCACCTCACTCGCGCCGGCCGCACCTCGCGCCCTCGCGCTTCGCCATTCCGATTTCACGACCAGCGATTTTCACCGCCTCAGCGAGTAAATATGTACGCGCTTCGTGATTCCGTGGACAAACTCAGCTTTGTCGCCAATGCTGGACTTTAACATCCACACTATGCGCAATTTCATGATGCCCGCTGCAAAGCGGCGCCAGGAAATGGGGATCATGCCTTTTCGTCAGTGAGTAACGGGCGGTGTGATGCAAATCTTTCGCCTCCCGCCGGCAGCCTGGCGCCGCACATTTATGCCCGTACTCAGCCGCGATCAGACGCTTGACCCGTACCGGAATGTAGCGGGATTTGGCAGGCAAATCAGCTAGTTCGGCTTTCTCAGTCGAGATCTCT
>CAUJDC010000053.1 GCA_963169815.1 Patescibacteria group bacterium
ATTCTTCTCCTAATTGGCCGAGGCGTTTTTGGTAAAAACCAGTTAAAGGTCGGTTGGGCATAATTATGGGTGGTTGGTCAATTTCTAATGGTAAGAAAGTACGGTAAAAAGTAGATGAAATTTCTGTTAAATTTTGATTAAATACACCTGAACCAGCGGCCATCTTGAACTATGAGCAGTAGGGCTGGAAACGGGTAAAATGAAACCGGTTTATATACTGACACCTAATAAAGATGGACAAGTCACTTCGAGTCCCACCACATTCATTGGAAGCTGAAAGAGCAGTTTTGGGCTCTATGCTTATCGATAAGGAAGCGATTATTAAAGTGGCTGATTTGATCAATCAGGACGATTTTTATCATGAAGTACATGGCATGATTTACCGGGCCATTTTGGATTTGTACGAAAAGCGCACGCCCATTGATCTTTTGACTGTACGCACCAATTTAGAAGACAAAAAACAACTCGATATCATTGGTGGAGCATCCTATCTGGTTGCCTTAACCAGCGAAGTACATACTTCAACGCATATTTACAATTACGCCCTGATTGTTAAACAAAAATCGACACTGAGGAAATTGATACGGGCTGGCGATATGATTACTGGGCTGGGCTACAATGAAACTGAGCCTCTAGAAATTCTTTTAGAACAAGCTGAAAAATCACTGTTCGGCGTTTCACAGGCAACAATTAGAGATAAATTTGTCCATATCAAAGACATCTTAAATTCCACTTACGACAAAATTACTGAACTTCATGATCCTCTGACTCGCGACAAATACAAAGGTGTGCCAACTGGATTCCGTGATCTCGACTTTATCCTGACTGGTTTGCAGCCATCTGACCTGGTAATTCTGGCTGCCCGTCCTGCTATGGGTAAAACTGCTTTTGCTTTGAATATTGCTCAAAATATCGCCAAAACTGGCCGTTCTGTAGGCATCATTTCATTGGAAATGAGCAAGGAACAATTGGTGGAACGTATGTTTAGTTCACTGCTGGGCATAGATTCCTGGAAAATCAAAAATGGTAAGCTTTCTGAAGAAGACTTTATGCGCATAGGATCTGTGATGGATGAACTTTACGCGATGAAGATTTTTATTGATGACTCAGTAGGTAATTCAATTTCTGAGCTGCGCTCAAAGGCACGCCGTCTGCAAATGGAGCATGGACTGGACTTCATCATTATCGATTATCTTCAGTTGATGACTATTAACGGTACAACTGGATCTACAACCAATAGAGTAAATGAAATTTCGGAAATTTCCCGCTCACTAAAAGCTTTAGCCCGTGAATTACGCGTGCCAATTATGGCTCTTTCTCAGCTTTCCCGTGCGGTGGAACTGCGTCCGGTCAAGATCCCACAATTATCAGATTTGCGTGAATCAGGTGCGATTGAACAGGATGCCGATGTGGTACTGATGATGTATCGTGAAGACTATTATGAAGAAGATTCAGATCGTGCCGGAGTAACAGATTTGTTTGTGCGCAAACACCGTTCTGGGCCTGTAGGTAGAGTGGAACTGGCCTTCAAGAAAGAACAGCAAAAATTCCTATCGCTGGAGAAGTCTCGCAGTTTCCAGGGAGATTTTGGGGAGTAAAAATAAAACAAAAAAATGAATAAAAACAAATTAAACCGATTCTTCTGTGCTAATTGGCCACTCTTGATTTTGTGTTTGCCATTATTAACCAATCCTTTTGGATCAATTAATCCAGCTGAATCGGGGAAGATTCTTGGTGTTTTAGTTTTCAGTCTGCTGATTGCCTGTACTGTTATTTTCAAAATATTTACTGACAGGAAACTAGCTAAAAAATATAGCTTTAACTGGGCGCTTGTTCTACTTGGAGTGATGCTTTTATCAACTGTATATACTTTTTTTTCTCCCAGCTTTACAGGTGCATTCTGGGGAAGTTTTGATAAATTTCAAGGACTCTTCTCGAATATAATTTATGCAGTTATTTTTACTGGCTTTTATTTTTGGTTTAAAGAAAAACCAGAACGATTTAACCAGATCAAATATTTACTGGTAGTAATGGGCACGCTCTTGGCTAGTATTGGCCTTAGTCAACTTTTTATCCCGAGGGATGTATCAACTAATGCCGACTTATTTGTGGGTAGAATTTATGCTACTTTGGCTAATCCTGTTGATCTTGGACAAACATTGATTTTTACAATTATTCCAACTTTGATTTTATCGCGTGATTATTGGAAAAAGTCCAAATGGTTGCGACTTGGCTTAATAGCGTCATTGATAATACAGTTGTTGGCACTTTATTTTTCTGCCAATAGAGCCAGCTTACTCTCCATCGCACTGGTCTCATTGATAATTCTACTGAAATTGGCTAGGCAAAAATTTTGGCGAATCATGGCTGTCTTGCTTTGTATAGCTTTTTTGGTTGGCACATTATTTTGGCTCAATATAGACAATAGATCATCGTCGACAAGAATAACTTTATGGACAGGATCTATGGCAACTATAGTAGCCAATCCCTGGGGTTCTGGCTTGAATAGTTTTTATCAAAGTTTTGCGAAGCATGTTGACGCGAAACTGTATCTAACTGAGCGCATGGGAGATGTGCCTGACCACCCACATAATGAGACTTTAAATTTAATTATTGAACAAGGTATATGGTCATTATTTTTGTATATCCCCATTTTGCTATACATAGGCAGTGGAAAATATACAGACCAGAACAACGCTTTTTGGGTAAAATCAACTTTGTTGGCAATCTTGCTCAGTATACAGTTTAGCTTTCTATACCATAGCCAGATAATGTTGGCGGTTATGCTATTGGCTTATTTGGCTGCAACAGATCTGAGGGGGAGATTTGTTAGTCTAATAACTTTTAAATTTAAATATATACTGGCCAGTTTTATTGTTTTATTTATTTTGCTGGGCGCTGTCTATGCAACTAGTATTTTTCGACTGGACAGTTATTTGAATCAGACAATTGATTTGGTGTTTATAAATGAGACAACTGCAGCCGAAACTTTTAAGCAGAAAATCTCGGAAAACATACCATTTCAGACTACCTATCACACTGCCTTTACTTTTCTCTGTCCCGATACCGAATTGGCAAAAAACAGGCCTGATCTGGTTGATGAACTATTGGAACAATATAGAAAAGACTTTGGTGAGAATTTGTATTTTTGGAAATATAGTGGAATTTGGCTTTATACAAAAGGTGAGAAGGTTTTGGCGTTAAAAGCATTTCAAAAATCCAGTGATTTGGCTCCTGGCCTGATTTCGATCAATACAGCCTGGGCGAAAGCAGCATTTGATGCTGGAGATTTTGAAAATGCTCATCTGCAAGCCGAAAAAGTGCTATCTTTGAGAAAAGACATACTCGAACTGTTCGAGAATCTGCAAAATTTAGATAAAACTGATTTGGAAAAATTGAGAATATTTATGAAATCCAATCCACAATTTTTAGATATGCAAAGCATTTTCGCTAAAACAAAAGACCTTCAATGAATTCATTGAAGGCCTTTTGACGAGCTTTACTTTTTAGAGTTTAATTTAGTACCAGCCTTTAATCACTGATGCACAATATTGAGAGTCGGCCGCAGTATAACCTGCTTCTGACATTTTTGAACTTAATGCAATGATCCCATAAGCTGTTTTCCAGGAATACATAATCGAACATTTATCCCAGCTGGAGTCAAACCAGATTTCTGGATAGGTTTGAGCACAACGACTTGGCATATTCATATCGGTTCCGTATTTACTTATGTTGGAAGTCAATTTGCCTTCTTGGTACCATCCCTTTAAAAGCTTACAACTGCTGAGATTGAACTGTAAATTATTGTAAGAACTTGATTGTTCTTTGATCTGATCACCTTTTATGGCCTGCAAGGTTTTATTGGAAACGGAATAGGTAACTTTATTTGCAGAATCAGTAATCGCCCTAATCTCTGCATTCCAGCTATCATCTGAATATGTTTCTAAACCGGGACTCAAGTAACAAACCAGATCGAGCGTACCTGTTTCGTTCGCAGCTAATTTTGACGCCGTTTTACCATAAGTGTTATTTGGTTGATATTTGAAAACACCACTTTGACCATTAAAATTCACTGGCTGATTATCATTCAAAAAACTTCCATAACTCAGATTATTTTTCTGCAAGCTATAATTACATGTTGCAGGCACAATATCCGAGTCTGATGAGTATAGATATGTGGAAATATCACCAAGCTGAAAGCCATTTGATCCTGCGGTAACTTTTAAAGTCAACGGAGTTATAAATTTAATTCCATCATAGTTATTTGTTTGGACTTTTGTACTATTGGGAACTTTGGAAAAAAGAGTCTTTGTAATGTTTGTATTTACTGGTTTAGACCTGTTAAACCTGTATCTCAATCGGCCCTGAAACAGATCCCCAGCATCAGCAAAAATCCCGACTGCAACGATGCCTATCAGGGCCACCACTCCGAGTGCAATTA
>CAUJDC010000054.1 GCA_963169815.1 Patescibacteria group bacterium
ACTTAAAAGTACCGCCTTCACCGATAGCGGCAGCCAATTGATTTTTCCCGGAATTCAATTCATCAAAATAAACCGCGCGATATTTTGCCAAGTCTTTGCGTAATTGATCAGGGGTCTGCTGGTCTGCTTTAAGCGCTTCCAGCTTGCCCTGTGCCGCGGTTATTTTTTGTATGTCTTGGTTTTCGCCCATTGGTCAGTGGCGCGCTATGAATAATTATCTAGTCATTATAGCATTTTTCGCCCCCTTTTTTTAGGCTGATTGAGCCATATTTTAGCAGTCTGCTTGTTAATTTTTCTAGTTATTGTATAATGTCAATAAATTAATATAAAATTTATGGGCCATAGAGAAGACCTCACAGAAACACTTGATTGGATGGTGGCTTATTTGGAATTCAAAAAACCTGATCCTGATGACGAAGATACAAGCCCAGCTGATATAAGCAGGGCGAGAGCGACTTTTGAATCATTTAGAACTAAGCTGGAAGCCAAAGATAAATTTGTACCACAGGCACTTGGTAATTTTGACAGTGCAGACATTGATATGCTCTGGGACCTGCGACAAAAACTTTTAGACTATGAGATTTCTGGTGTTGGTTTTTATCAAGAATGTCGCAGAACTATTGAAAAAATGATTACTTTGTTATGGGAGCAATCACCAGATGAATTAAATGTATTGAGTGATGAACAAAAAAACATATTGTTTAGCGCCAAAATGGATACGCCTACAGAAAAAGAACTTTATAATAATGCCTATTCAGTTTTTCTGGGCCATCGTAGCGGACCACATATTTCATTGGCCATGAAATTTGATGAGGTTATTTCTATACAATTAAGAAACCACACTGAACCAGGAAAACACCCTTATAGGAATACTCCCCAACCTGCAATGTTAGCAGAAAAAATTAAAGCAGTTGATGCCGAATATAGAAAATATTTTTTGCGAAATGATCCTCGTAAAGAAAAAGCTGTTTAAGCCTCGTCTAATTTCTTGAGAAGTTCTTCTTCCTGAGCCTGTTTTTCACCAGATTGAGAGCCTTCTTCGAGCTGAAAGGCATGCTGTTTGATACGGTTCAAGTCAGCCTTGAGCGCTTTGACATGTTCCTGATTCTGATCCTGAGAGAGGGCCGTATCAATGTAGTTGTCGACCAGAGCATTTTTGGGAGCGATTTTGTCGAGCAGATTTTGAATAGTTGGAAGGGGCAATTGATCTAAATTGGACAACCAAAAATCTTTGTCTGCTTGGTCAATAATAAAAGATTTTTCTAATTCAGTTTTTAGTTGAGTGCGTAGCTCGAGTAAGCGATCGTTGATTGGCATGATGGTGATTGATTTGAGTAGAGTGTACACAAAGTTTGGAGAAAATTTAAGAAAATTTCAAGTTATGGTGATATTTAAAAGTAATACTAACGTTGTTTTGCGAAATCCCAAAATACTCGTATGAGCATACTGAGGGTTAACATTAATGACCAGCGAGAGATGCTTCATTACTTGCAGCTGTTAGTTTGAGCTGGCGAATGCGTTCGTCACGGGCAGCTGATTTGGCGAAGAAGAGATTGAAGAGAATTGGAACAAGCAAAAGTGTCAAGAAAGTAGAGGCGGCCAAACCGAAAATAAGTGCTGCACCAAGACCTTCCCAAGTTTCGTCATAAAGAGTGATTGGCAGCATACCAATAATGGTAGCGGCTGAAGTCAAGAAAATGGCTTCGAGACGTGATTTAGACGCGTCAACGATAGCTTCCTGGAAAGGAATTCCTACCTTTAAGTTGAGGTTGATTTTATCAATCAGAATGATGGCATTTTTTACCACGATACCAAAGAGGGCTACAATACCAATTAAAGTTGGAAAAGATAGAGTAAATCCGATCAGAGTAAGACCAATGAAAACACCAGTCATAGCCAGAGGAATGGTGAAGAGTACAAGTACGGCTTTGCGGAAAGAATTAAATTGAATTACCAAGATGGCGATGATTAGAATCGCGGCAACAATCATGGCGCGGAGAATGGAAAGAATTGATTCTGCATTGGTATCGTTTTGACCTCCGAAAACTGCATTATAACCAGATGGCAGTGGTTTGGCTTTGAGTGCATCCTGGAATTTAGTTAAAACCTCAGCTGGGAGCGCCGGTGCCTCCACGCCAGCGGAGAGAACAACTACACGTTTTTGGTCAATACGGCTGATACTCGTTAGAGATGAACCGAGCTCAAGAGTTGCAACATCACCAAGCTGGAATTTACCACCTTTAGCACTGCTGAGTGGAAGTGCTTTGAGAGCTTCAAGATCTTTGACTGAAGTTGGGTCATATTCTGCACGAATCTTTAAGTCATCTTCACCACGAACAATTTTGGTAATTTCAGCACCAGAAATTGCTGTACGAAGTAAGCCAGAAATTTGACCGGCAGTGATACCACGTAATTGCATTTGATCAGCATCGAGCTGGAAAGTAATTTCACCAGGACTCAAATTGAGTGAAGTTTTTTCATTAACTGTGCCAGGAATATCAGAGAGAATCACTTTGTATTCATTAGCAATTTTTTCCAGTTCATCCATATCTTCGCCAGTGAAACGAACTTCGAAATCAGAACCTGATGGAGGGCCACCACGAAGTTCTTGAAGCGTTACTTTAGCGCCTTGAACTGATTCTACTTTTTGACGTAGTTTAGTTGAATATTCATAGGACTTGAGGCCGGAAGGACGTTCTTCCAATGGCTTTAGATTAATAGCAAATTGAGCGCGATTAGTTTGACCTTTGGAAGTGCTACCACCCCCACTGACGCTACCACTAGAAAGGTTAACACCGGCTGCGCCAACTACTACTGAGAAGTGATCGATGTCAGTTTCATTGAGTAAAATTTCTTCAATTTTGTCAGCAACTTTTTGAGTTTCAGAAATCGCGAGACCTGGTGCACCTTCCACATTGATATACATTAATTCCTGATCAGAAGCGGGTAAGAATTCGGATTTCAAAATACCTGTCGCAGGTAGGGCTGTAGCACCTATAAAGAGGGTAACAGCAACTAAAATCGCCATGAAAGTGCGGAATTTAGTTTTCATTAACCAGCGAATAATTCTTTCATAAATAGGAAGAATTTTTTCCAGACGAACTACGCCAGTAGTGAGTCTGGTCCAAAAAGTTTTTGGCACGTCGTCAGAGTAATGGTGCTGAAGTTTTTGCTTAATTAATTCTGGATGAGCAATTTCTTGAATAAGTATTTCTTCATTTTCAGCCAGTATTTTCTTGAGACCAAGGTGATACCAAACGATCAGGGCGATCGCAATCACTCCAAAGAAAATGGCAGAGAATAAATTTTTGAGAGAGAGAAGTGCACCTGCAATCAAAGCAACAATCAGAAATTTAACCTGACCACGAGTAGGACGATAACGCTCCAGAATGGCGGCCATCGGATGGTTAATAATGATAGCAATAATAGTTGAAGCAACCAGGGTAAGAGTTACCACGACTGGGATTGAGCGGATGAATTGACCGATAATACCACTTGCTAAAACTAGCGGTAAGAAGGCGAAAATTGTGGTGAGTGAAGTAGTTAGGATGATGGAGAAAAAATCCTTGAATACGAGAAGAACGGCCTGTTCAGGAGTGAATTTACCAGTAGCCATGTACTGTTTAGTCGCCTGAACTACTACGATGGCATCATCTACTAATAGACCCAGTGAAAGGATGAGTGAAAAGAGTGAAAGGAAGTTTAAAGTTTGTTTAAAAATCAGCATTAAACCGAAAGTTGTCGCGAAAACGAGAGGGATAACGATACCTGCTGTGAAGGCTTCTTTTAGACCTACGAAAAGGAATAGGATGATGGTCACGAGAATAATTGTGTTCGTTGCTTCGTGAGCCAGGTCATCGAAATCTTTGCGGATTTTCTTGGCTACATCATAAGTAGTAGAAATAGTTAGATCTTTAGGGAATTTATCTTGTTTTAGCCGCTCCAATTTTAATTTACCCTGGTCAACCAGATCGACGATTGAAGAGCCTGTCTTTTTTACTACATTGATGGTAACGGCACTTTGTGGCTTGGCGCCATTCAAAGAAAAGAGTGTAATGGAATCAGTGTTTTCGGCTCTTTCCACTACAGTTGCGATGTCTTTGAGGCGAATAATGGAATTGTCGAAGTTAGAAATTGGCAGATTACGGAGTTCAGCTGCATTTTCGAATTTAGCATTGAGACGCAGATTGTAACGGAAATTACCTAGATCAACTTCACCAAGTGGCAAAGCTAAATTGCTGGAACGGATAGTGCCATTAACCTGATCCATGGTTAAACCGTATTGATCGAGTTTAACTGGATCGTATGTGATGCGGATTTCACTAATATCACCACCACTGACTTTCACATCACTCGCACCTGGTAATTTAGTTAATTCTTCATCAATTTGATCAGCGTATTTGCGAAGTGTGAAATTGTCGTAAGGACCACTTAAAACCATGGTCCAAACTGGAGTATTGTCA
>CAUJDC010000055.1 GCA_963169815.1 Patescibacteria group bacterium
GTTTTGTTGATTATCAAGTCGATTGAATTGACAGTTTTCAGCAGGATTGAGATCGCGATCAGTAGCCCATTTTGCGTATGGCTCCGGGAAAACAATTTGAGTTTTCGACTGTTCTCCAGGACAAGTCACTTTTTGCCAGAAATTGTCTATTTTAAGCGGCTCTGTACCCTGTCTAAACCATTCTAAAAGTTTTTGCTGGCAGTCGGGAGAAGGCAGCAAGCCAGATACCGCGCAAATTTCAATTTGCTTGAGGCCAGATGGCTTTTTGAAGCCCTGATCTGCCTGTTTGCGTATGGACGGATCGAGATGATAGAAATTCATAAAATCATGCCAGATTGGCCCAGCACCGTCGATACCTGAGACTTTTTCCATGGCTGTGGCATCGGCATTTCCAACCCAGACCGCGGTCAAAAGTCGATTGGAAAAACCAAAAGTCCAATTGTCTTTGAAGTTTCTGGTTGTACCGGTTTTGGCAGCCGCCGGGAAAGGTAATTCCAGGACATTGCCTTCGCCAAAGCTTTTCAGGCGGGCATTTGAGTCGCTCAAGATGTCGATGATTAAGGCGGCGTTTTGTTCGCCCCAATTACCAAAAACGTTGCGGGGCGCTGGATTGTTTTGCTGAAGAATTTCGCCTGTATTGGCATTTTTGATTTCTAAAATGGTTGTAAAATCTCTTTGTTCCCCTAGGTTAGCTAAAGTTAGATAGCTATTTGCCAAATCATAGAGTCTGACTTCCCCACCACCCAGAGTTAGGCTGAGTCCATAATAATCAGGTTGTTGATCGAGTGTTTTAAGCCCCAGCAAACGCAGAAAGTTGAGGAATTTTTCAGTGCCAACTTTTTGCTGGGTGCGAACTGCAGGAATATTGAAAGAGTTAGCCAAGGCTTCACGCAAGCGAACTGGTCCATGAAAATCCAGGTCATAATTGAGCGGGGAATAAATTCCAGAATCAGTTTTTACTTGAAGTGGCAGGTCTTCGATGATGGTGGCCGGAGTGCTCGACGTGCCGCTATTTAGCGTCGCGGCCGGCGTATCACCGGCTTGCAGCGCTAGGAGATAGAGGAAAGGCTTGAGAGCTGAACCTGGCTGACGCTCAGAAGTAATAATGTCGACTTGGCCGGCGATTTGATCGTCAAAATAGTCTTTGGAGCCAATCCAAACTAAAATCTCTCCGGTTCTAGTGTCGGCAGATAGTAAAGCAGCGTCAGTTACATGCTTATCGGAAATTTTGCCAAGTTGATAATCAATAATCTGTTCGGCTTTTTTTTCCAGATTGAGATCGATAGTAGTGCGTATTTCCAAACCGGAATAAAGTAAATCTTCGCCATAAATGGACTCGAGATCAGCCAATAAATACTGTACGAAGTGTGGAGCCTCTATTTTGACTTTGGCTGTAGCAAATTTGAGTGACTCTGCAGCGGCTTGAGTGGCTTGTTCTGGACCAATTTGACCTAGTTGAACTAGACGGTCGAGTACATATTGTTGACGTTTTTTGGCCGCGGTTAGATTGACTAAAGGATTATATCTGGAGGGAGATTGTGGCAAACCGGCCAGCATGGCGAGCTCTGCCAGGTCGAGGTCGGGTAGATTTTTATTATAATAACGAAGGGCGGCTTCCCCTGCTCCATAAGCCTGATTGCCAAAATAAACGGTGTTGAGGTACTGCTCCAAAACCTGGTCCTTGCTGTAGAGATTACTGAGGCGAATAGCGTAAATAGTTTCTTCAATTTTTTCGACAAAAGTGCGGCTGCGATTGGTGCCTAGCAGATTTCTAACTAATTGCTGAGTGATAGTGGAAGCCCCACTGGTGATGCGCTGCTCCAGGGAATTATAGAAAAAAGCGCGGGCGATGGCACCTGGGTCTATGCCAATATGATGATAAAAGTCGGTGTCTTCACTAGCAATAATTGCCTGTAAAAACTCTGGTGGCATTTCGCTGAGAGCCAGATAAGTTTTGCGGCCCTGGCCTGGACTGAGTACTTCGTAGAGCAGACTACCATGACGGTCATAAATCTTGGTGGAGAGATGATGAGGTCTGATGGTTAGAGAATCTGGAATTGGAAGAAAATAGGCGATGTAGATATAGCTGAGCAGCGTTAATATCAGCAGAGTAACAAAAAAAACGCCTAAACCTGTGAGCAACCGGCGTAGAAGGGGTTGGCGTTTTTTCATTATTTGGGGATTTGAGACTTAAGCTCTCTTCCAAAACTCAAACCAGCGTTTCTTTTTGCCTGGTTCTTCGAGTAATTTTACCTGGCTTTCCAAAGCAGTGAATCTTTCCTGGAAAACTTTTACGAATCTCATGAAAGTTTCTTTGTCTTTGCGGTTTTCATCAACCAGTTTGTCGAGACTTCTCTTCTGATCTGCTAATTCATCTTTTGAGGCGTATTCAGTAACGAGAGAAGTTTGCTCAGCTTCTGCTAAACCTTTGCTCAGACCAGCATGTTCACGATCAACTTTGTACAATTCAAATAGCGCACCTTCCTCAATTAGGTAGTTAAAGCCCTGTGGTGTTTTTTGTTTTTTGGCATGAAGCTTCTTTGCTTTCAAGGCGCGACGAATAGTCTGAACTGATTTATCTACTGCTTCTGCAGCCTCTTGGATGGAGTATAAAGTTTCAGCCATAGGGTGTGACTAGTTAAATTTCTAAATTGGTTTTTCTCAGTATCAAGCGTGACTTCATATTAATGTTTAGTTTTGCATAATCAAGTGAACAGGCCGAAAAGCCACTTGACGCTTTAGTGGTTTTTTTGTCGGGTTTGTTTAAAACTCATAAGCTGCCGCAACAAAAATAACCGTTGCAGATGAACGGAGTATTAAATGTGGCTTTAAAAAATTTGGTGGGTCAGCCCGGGATCGAACCGGGGACCATCGCCTTAAAAGGGCGTTGCTCTACCAGCTGAGCTACTGACCCAAATTTTGAAATAGCTATCGAATGCGGCGTTATTCTAGCAAGCTCAAAGATAGAATCAAGCTTTTTTTTGAGAATTACGATTTATTCTTTGTTACGTTGAAGAATACTGATGACTACAAATAGCAAGCCAGGCAAAGCAAACCATACATCATGCCAGTCCAAAAGACCCCTCACAAAGCGGGACTCTTCGTAGACAGTCTTGAAACTTTCCGCGATGCCAGCTGTTCCACTAATTAAACTTCCGCCATTGGCGAAAACGATAATAGAACTGAGAATTAAACCGCCACTGAGCAGAGAAAGCAAAGTAAGGAGAGTGAGATTGATGGCGGCATTTTGGGCTGGTGGATCATCTACCTGATAATCGCCGTAAATTACCAGCAGAACAATAATAGCAATGAATACTAAGACTTTGAGAATAGAGGCGAATTGGCCAATACCTCCAGCATAGCCGAGGAAAGAAGCCAGTTTGAAAAAGAAAGTACTTTGATTGGCGAGTTTCTCAAAAATGTTTCCCAAACCATCAGCTGAAATAGTAGCTATGTAGGTAGCAATAATAATTTTCAGAGTTTCTTTGCGGCCAATAATAAAACTATAGGCCGTAACGATGGCAAAGAAAACGATGATAAATAGATCCCAAGAAAGCTTTAAGTCCATTTGCTGATTTATTTTTATTTTCTGGAATAATTATAGGCCAAGTCTCAAATTCTGCAATTGAAATTGTTAAGCTTAACCAACAGCCACAAGCTTTGGCTTTGAAGTGCCCTTTCGCTCTTCCTGCAAAGTTCTGCGGGAAACCAAGACCAAGTCTTCGACTATTTTGATCATTTGATCTGGCGCGATAGTACTGCCGTTGTTTTTATCACTGCCAATCACAGTATCTCCACCACCCCAATGCTTATATTGATCAATTTGCCTTAACTGTTCAGCAAAAAATGGTAAAGAAAAATAATTAATATTGTCGGAAATTCTAGTAAAGACATAGCTATGATGACCATTAGCAAGTTCTCTAGTACTAACAATGGCCTTATGGCCGGCAGAGATTGCCCCGATTCTAGCCTGCTTGCCTTTTTCATGAATCATAACCCAACCTTCACCCTGATGAAGCAAATCAAACCTGGTGTCGGCCTTTTGTCGTCGATGTGTGCCAGCTATATATCTCTTAATACGCGCTGCCACCTGATCCATAACATCTTGATAGGTCTTTACATCTCCTTCTTCCAAAACTTTTGATTGAGATGCTTCTCGGTAAGGATCTGTAATCCAGAAAACAGATTGAACATCAGGGTCGTTTAAATTCATTGGATAAGTGGCGCAGGTAGTATCGATTTTATCCATTAAATCGATTAGCTTTTCCAAACGGCGGCGTGTGTCGCGCAAGACTAAATGTGGTTCTCTGAGCAGTAAAATACTGCTTGAATCATCTTCATCACAATTACTGACATGGGCAATGAATTTACATAAGCCTTTTTCATCTCGAAAAACTTCGATGAGTCCCTGACGTATTTCCATCCAGATTTGAGCGGCCGAGTTTCTGGTATAGAGACGATTTGCATGATGATGATCAAAAGCGGCTCTTGGGGTAAAAGTGTCTTTTTTGGTTAAACCTGCTACATAGCCATCAACGGCGATACTGTGAGGTGACGATTCTCTCTCGAACTGCTCATAGCTGATGGGATTTTGTCGAGGTTTGATGACAAGCTGAAAATCCACAGACAGATCACCGTGGCTTTTTGAAACTCTTTCTAACATAAATTATGAGACGAAGCTCTTAATTAGCTTACAGTCTCATATGTTACGCCTCTTTGTAGCTAAATCAAGTTAAATTAAAACTGCCCAAAAAACCTTCAATGTATCTGGTAGTCCCAAGGGGAATCGAACCCCTGTTCTCGCCTTGAGAAGGCGATGTCCTGACCGCTAGACGATGGGACCAAAGAGTTGAGGATATGTTCACATATTACCACAAAGAAATTTTTCCCAAAATTATTCTTTGCTTGTATATGGCACGAACTGAGCCAGGATATGAGTAAAATTCATTTTGTTAAGTTTTGAAAAAATCGTCACAAAATGGTATAATGATGAGAAAAATAAAACAAAAAAATTAACATTTATGAGAAAACAGAAAAAAATCCGTTATCTACTGACGAGCTTTTTAGTATGTCTCTTGACTTTTGGATCGGCACTTCAGACTTTTGCCGCAACCATAGTTGTAGATACCAATGATGACGATAATACCATAACCGGTGATTGTGAATTGCGTGAGGCGGTTACTTCAGCCAATTCCAACACAGCGACCGATGGCTGTATCGCGGGTGAAGTTTCTCCAACTATCGATAGTGTTCAATTTGACCCTGGAATGGTCGGACAAACCGTTACACTGACTGGTGGACAACTCCCAACCCTTACTGAAACAGTTGAAGTTGATGGCGATATTACAAATGATGGGGTACCTGATATTACTATTGATGCTGGGGGCGTCAGTAGAGTTTTTGATGTAAACGCGCCTGATGTGACTGTGCGCGGTTTCAACTTCCTAAATGGTGCGCAGGCAGGTGAAAATGGAGGTACAATCAGGGTGCGTTCCGCGGCTGATTTATCCTTGATCGATTCAACTGTAAATGAAAGTCCGGCAATTGGTACTGCCAATGCGGTTAATGGTGGTGCCATCAGTGTTGAAACTGGTGCTGATGATGTTACTTTATTTAATGTGGATATCGCCAATACCAGCGCGTCCGATGCGGGAGGCGCGGTGTATATCGGTTCTGACGCGGACACTGTACTGATGCATGATGTTACGATCAACGATACGACAGCAACTAACGGAGGTGCGATTTTTGTTGATACTGAAAACACACAGGCAGATCCAGAAGATCTGGAATTGCAGCTGGAATATTCAAGTATTCAAAATACTACTGCCACCAATGCAGTGGTTCCAGCGCATGGAGGCGCAATCAGCCTAAATAACAATGTGGAAGCCAATTTAGACAATGTTACTATTGATAACAGCCAGGCGGACAATCATGGTGGAGCGATTTATACTTCCAACGAGACAATTCCTCCCACCGTTGACACAGACAATCTTGTCATGACAGACACTTCCATCAGTAATTCCACTGCCAATATTGATAATGGAACTTTCAATGGAGGATGTATTTATGTTGGAGATAATGTTGAAGCATTGTCAAATAACAATTTAAATCTCAATACCTGCGAGGGGTTTTGGGGTGGAGGAGTATACGTTGGCGCTTTTGCTAAAATGATTATCAATGGTGTAGCGAGTTTATTGAATAATTCCGCGCAAAATGGTGGTGGAATTTATATCTCCAGTGGTGCAAATTTTACCAATGATGGTGTAGGAGCTTTGATCTTCAATTCTAATTCGGCCGCTCTTAATGGCGGAGCAGTTTATATCCAACCTTCAGCCGCCAGTGATGTAAATATAAACAATGCTGAATTTCATCAAAATCAAAGTTCAGTGGGTGGTGGTGCGATTTTTGTTGATGCGGACAATACATTAAACATTACTGATTCTGAATTTTTTGAAAACAACTCTGTCAAAGGAGGTGGTATCAATGCACAAGGTGGTGCAATAAATCCAGTTAATGTAAATATTTCCAATTCGAACTTTGAAGGTAATGTAGCCAGTGGTGGCTTTGATGGATATGGGGGTGCGATTTACGCCGGAGTACGTACCATGATGACGCTGGACACAATCACAACTGACGTACCTGATTTTATATCTACTGGTAATTCCGCAGGTGTTGGAGGTGGATTTTTATGGATGAATAATCCCGGTGACGATAGCACCCTGACCATCAATAATTCTGGAATCCATGACAGTACTGCACAAATATGTGGAGCACTTAGGGTTGATTCCGCTTATACCCCTCTTTCGCCACCAATTCAATTGCATAATGTCCAATTTTCCGGCAATACGGCCACCGCGCCTGGTGGATTTGGAGGAGCTCTGTGCAGTCAGCGTGGTAGCATATTGATGGATAGCGTCACTTTGTCCAACAATACTGCTGTACTTGCAGGTGGAGGATTGGATTTGGAGGCAGCAAGCGGTAATCTGTCGACTGTAATAAGCGGTACCTCTAGTTTTATTGATAATTTTTCCGATAGCGGTGGTGGCATCTTTGTCGGCGGTTATGGATTTACTTCAGAATTATCCATTATTGGAGCTACTTTTTTAAGTTTCTTTACCGGCCCATCTAGCTCTGGAGGGGTAATTTATATTTTAGAATCAGATGTAAACATTGATGGATCAGTGTTTACTTCAAATGATACAGCCTGGGTAAATGATGGAGGTGCTATTTATAATGATATAGGAAATCTTTCCATCAATAATACGACAATCAGCCATTTTATAGTAAATGGTAACGGTGGTGCTTTGTATAACAGAGGCGGTACAAATACTATCACTAATTCAACTATATCCAATAATGCGGCCAATACGTCCGGAGGTGCTGTTTACTCGGCCAGATCTGGCGCCAATGTCACTGTCAATCAATCATATATTGGAGAAAATAGTGCGATTAATGGAGGAGCGTTTTATATCGATAAAGGAGGTCTGGAAGTGGTTAACTCCACAATCAACAATAATCAGGCTAATGGGGGCAATGGGGGTGGTTTCTTCCTGGGGACGCTGGCAACTGGTATTAATATTTTTTCAACTACCATTGCCCATAACAATGCTTTCAATCAGGGCGGAGGATTACTTATCAGTGCCGGTATTCTGGTTGATTTGGCCAATACAATCATTGCCGACAATACTTCTGGGGTAACGGGATCCAACTGTGAAAACAATGGTAGCTTCTCGGCATCAGGACACAATCTGATCAGTGAAACAACCGATGGCTGTGGAACTGTATTCCAGCCAACGGATATTATCAATATTCCAGCTCATCTAGGCGCCCTGGATTATCATGGTGGTACAACTCTAAATTATACTTTACTTCCAAATAGTCCCGCTATCAACAACGGTGGAGTTGGACAGATCGTAGATCAGAGAGGGGTTGCCAGACCACAGGGAGTTACACCAGACATAGGATCACATGAATATGAAGATAATGTCCCGCCGACCATTGCTGAAGTCACTCCGGTTATTACTCCTGGAACAGACACTACACCGGATTATACGTTTTCAAGTGATGAAGCAGGTTCCATAACTTATGGTGGTGGCTGTACTTCCGCAACTACCAGCGCCAGTATCGGTAGTGTGACAATCACATTCAACGCTTTGCCAACAGGTACATACGCAATGTGTACAATTACAGTTACAGATATACTGGGTAATATCAGTAATTTACTCAACATTACCAGCTTTACTATAGACGCAATTGTCATTCCGCCTGCCCCATCGGGCGGAGGTGGAGGCTCTGCCAGTTTTGGTCAACCTGCATGTAGTGGCAATGGATGTTCTGCCCCAAGTACACCAGTTACTCCTGTAGTACCTGCTCCGACAGCACCGGTTCAACCAAATACACCAGTTACTCCTGTAGCACCTACTCCTGTAGCACCTGCTCCGACAGCACCGGTTCAACCAAATACACCAGTTACTCCTGTAGTACCTACTCCTGTAGCACCTATTTCACCTACTCCGACAGCACCGGTTCAACCAAATACACCAGCACCTGACAGAACTACAGATGTAACTCAGATAGCCAATGACTCATTGCCACCTATTCTCCCAACAAGCAACCAAAAATGTAATTATGATGAATTTAACAAAAAATATAATCTAACTGCCGGAACAATTTGGCAGGATAGTGATGGGGATGGACTGTCTAACAACCTAGAATGTCAGTTTGCAACAGATCCAACCAACATTGATACTGATAATGATGGACAAAGTGATAGTAATGAAGCTTTGAACCTCTTTACAGATCCAAATAAACCCGAACAGCTCTCAACATCAAAGAACGATAACTTCGTTGTCTTATCTTTACCTGAAGACAGATTAACCACTGCAGACGAGGCTCCGATCTTCATGGGCAAAACTCAACCGGAAAATCTGGTCAATATCTTTCTATTCAATTCTGCTGATTTTGATAAATTCCGCGAAGAATTACGCACTTCTGTAAACCAAATGGAGAAGCTTTCTGAAGCAGAAAAACAGCTTTTGTATAATGAAAAATTCAATAGAATGGTGGAGTTGATTTTACAAAAGCATATCACTCAATCGCTTGACCCTAAAAAACCTGAAGAAGCAAAGTTTATTGGCAAGATTATTTCTGTTGGCAAGTCAACCGCTGACCAGAATGGAGTCTTTTTACACGATTCCAACATTAACCTGCGAAATAACCGTTATTTGGCTGTTGGTACTGACAATACTGTCTTCTCGAATCCTATAGAATTCACTGTAGATAGTTCACTCGCTTTCATTTCACCGGAGGCACAGACGCTTAATAATCAGAAAATTACTCCAGAAATACTGTCAGGCCAAGCAGTTTTACACATCTCATCAGATTCCAATAAACCGATCTTAACTGGTAAAGTTACGGTACCAAGCCGAGTTGTGGCGCTTTGGAAATCTTATGTAACCGGATCCGCTCTAATAGCGGACTCATTTGATCAGGAGTTCCGTATGACTCCACCTAAAGCACTGGAACCGGGTGAACATACGGTGTATTTGACTGCTTATCGTAATACCGACAATGCGCAAAGCAAAACACAGAAAATTACTTTTATTCTGGATCCGGTGTCTGAAACTGCGACATTACCTTGGTGGGCTGTTGCAATCGTTGTCTTTATGGCTTTGCTCGGTACGGGATTCGCGATCAAGTACCGAATGAACAAGTAATGGTGCAGCCAAGAGGATTCGAACCTCTGACCTCCTCGACGTCAACGAGGCGCTCTACCAACTGAGCTATGGCTGCAGAGGATGCACAAATGCAAAAGGAATTTAGCTGATGAGACGGTTTTTATCAAGAATATTTAAGTTTTTCGTTGGCCTCTGTCTAGGTATTCAGAAAATCTGCACAGAATTGTGTACAGATTTTTCAAGTGGGTTTGGGCAGGGTGGCTTGCCAGTGAATTAGCAATCTGTTAAATTTAGTGCCAGTCGATTAACTTATGCAAATGGCAACTGACTTTTACGAAATTTTGGGTGTGAAAAAGGATGCAAACGAAGCCGATATTAAAAAGGCTTATCGCAGATTAGCCATGGAATGGCATCCGGATAAACACAAAGGAGATAAGGCTGCTGAAGACAAATTCAAAGAGATTAATAAAGCCTACGAAACGCTGAGCGATCCGCAGAAAAAGTCAATGTATGATCAGTTTGGCGAATCTGCTTCTAATTTTGGTGGTGGAGGAGGAGGCTTTCAGGGCGGCGGTTTTGATTTTAACGGCTTTCAGGGGAATTTTGATGGACAAGGTTTTTCCGATATTTTTGAAGCTTTTTTTACTGGCTTTGGTGGTCGTCCAAACGCTCCACGCAAAGGAAGGAACCTGGAATTTGAATTAAAAGTAACTTTCGAGGATGCCGCTTTTGGTTGTGAAAAAGAATTGGTGATCACAAGACCTGGAGTTGGAGGCGAGAGAAAACAGGAAAATTTAAAAGTGAAAATTCCTGCGGGTGTCGATACTGATTCTGTGGTGAGGCTCTCTGGTAAAGGTGATCCGGGTATGAATGGTGGGCCGCAGGGAGATCTTTATGTACACATTAGAATAGTTCCGCATAAAGAATTTGTCAGAAATAATTTTGATGTACATGGCAATACTGAGATCAGCACGTTGCAGGCGGTACTTGGTTCTGAAATTAAAGTGAAAACCATTCATGGTGAGGTAACTTTGAAAATTCCAGCTGGTACGCAGCCTGGCAAAGTTTTTAAATTAAAGAGCTATGGTGTTCAGAAACTTCATTCTGAAGAAAAGGGTGATCATTATGTGAAGGTTAATGTGATTATTCCTGCGAAACTCTCTAAAAAGGAGAAAGAACTCTATCAAAAATTGGCAGAAGAAAGCGGAATGTCTGCTCCGACTAAAGGAAAAAGTTTTTGGGGCTAGTTTTTTGTAATACTTTTTGTTTTTAGCCAGTTTAATTTGATGTGTGCTGGTGAGGGTACTTGTCACACTACGCCGAATAACCTATAAATGGAGAGAATTTGATCCTCAATTAGTCGAATTGGTTAAAACCGACACTGATACTTTTGCTCAATTGTATGATTATTTCTTTCCGAAAGAAGGAAATTGAAAATGATTCACCTGAATGTGCTAGTTCAGTGTTCCAAACCAAATTTAAAAAAATATTATTATCTCAACATAAGACCATGGTTAAATCAAAGACTCCGGAAGAAAAGAAATCTCGTTTATGGTCAGACTTCCGCAGGCGCGGCTGGGTAATGGTTTTAGGCGCCCTGGTATTGGTGGTACTCGCGGGCGTGGCTTCCTATCCATTTATACCTGCTCCAACAGTGATGGGTTATGAAATGAAAAATAATTTGAGAGAAATTTCTTATAATGCCCCAATTCAAATTACTTTCAATCAATGGATGAACAATTCATCTGTTGAACAGAATTTGAAGTTTGATCCAGCTCTGCCAGGTAAAGTTTCCTGGAAAGGAAATACGATGATTTACACGCCTGATGAGCCATGGAAGATTGGTGATGTTTATCAGGTGAGCATTGGTAAAGGAGCTGTGAGCTTACTGCAAAAACCATTATCTTCAGATTATAGTGAACAGATTAAAATAATTGACGCGCCAAAAGTAATTTTAATTACTCCAAATCAACCTGAAACTCCAGTAGATAGCGAAATTAATATTATGTTTGATCATCCAGTTTCTGGACTGACTACACTAGAAGAAGGTGAAAAGAATATTCCGAATATCAAAATTGATCCTCCAGTAAGTGGCCGTTGGAGATGGATTGGGACAAGCGCGATTCAATTTATTCCAGATAAACTGAAATTGGCGACTACTTATACGGTGACTGTGCCAAAAGATTTGAAATTGCTGGATGGTGGCTCTACTACTGAAGAAACAGTCAGTAGATTTGATACTGTAAGACCGTCAGTAGAAATGATGACAAGTGATGATGCTGCGGCTGAGACAATCGCTTCAACTAATAGTCATTTCAAACTGGTTTTTAATCAGAAAATGAATTTGGGCAGTGCTAAGAGTTTGATCAAATTGCAATTGGTGGATGGAGATAAATTTGTTGATGTAGCTTTCGACGCTCATTATTATAATTCAGTAGATTGGAAAAATGACCTGAAATTCGACAGCAATAGAGTAGATATGAGTTCTTTCGAAGAAGTTGCTGAAGCTCCAGCAGACGACAAGACTGTGATGATTTCGCCAATCAAACAGCCAAAGCCAGAAGAGTTGGAAAAAACTTTGGTGATTGTTCCAGGAAGTAAATTAGTTGAAGGCAAGAGTTATAGAATATTGGTACCAGAAGGAGTTCAGGGTGCTGATGGCCCACTTGGTACTACTAGTGAAAGAACTTTCACAACGAACGTTGCTGGGCCACTAGAAATGACTGGAATGGAACAGAACTTTGATATGGATGAACTTGGTGTGCCAGTATTCTCATTCAACAATCAACTGGATCTAAGAAGTTTGCGTGGAAAAGTAAAGATTTCTCCAGAAAATTATGATGAAGATAAGAAACCAGTTGCTCCAGTGATTTGGGGTGATTCAAGTATTACTGTAAGCTATAAATTGAAGCCTGCCAAGGAATATAAAGTGGAAGTTGCCGCTGGTGTAAAGGATATCTTTGGCCACAGCTATGACAAACCGATTGAATTTAAATTTATTACTCCAGACTATAAACCAGCCATGAACCTGGAATCTGGAAGTGATATCAATATTTTGGATGGTTATAAGCCTTCAGTTTTCTATGTAAAGACTACTAATGTTAATGATGTAAAAGTACAATTGAAGAAGCTTTCACTAGACCAATTTGTGAAATTTTACGGTAATGGCTGGGTTGACTATCAGTCAATAAATATGAGTGATGATGAATTTGATAAAACAGAAAATCTGCCAATTAAATTGGCAAAAAATCTGCGGGGTCATACTGAATTAAACTTGGATAAATGGAATGGTGACAAATTGGAAAGTGGCTTCTATTTCATGCAAGTTTCCAGTCCACAGGTATTGCTGGAAAAATGTAATTATGAAGGTTTTGAAACTAAATGTAAACAAGGTCCTAAACTAGAAAAAAGTCTGTTTGTAGTCAGTAAATCTGCCGTGGTCGCTAAACAGAGTGAACAGGCTGAAATGGTTTGGGTTACTGATCTTTCTTCTGGCAAGCCAGTAGAAGGGGCGAAAGTTAGAATTATCAATAACAGCCTAACTAAAGCTGAAGGGACTACGGATTTGGATGGTATTGCCAAAATGTCAGGAGCTGATTTAAGTGGACTGGTGATTGCGGAAAGAGATGGCGACATCAGCATTTTGCATGATACTTGGAGTGAAGGAGTGGCCCCTTGGAATTTCAACATTGATGCTACTTCTAGTCTACAGCAGTATTATATGTATCTTTACACTGAAAGACCTATTTATAGACCTGGTCAGGACGTAGAATTTAAGGGCATTTTGAGACAAGAAAGAGAATATAAATTCCATTTGCCTGAAGTTAAATCAGTTAAAGTTACTGCGACTGATTCAATTGGCAATCAGGTTTATGAAAAAGAAATACCATTAAGTAAAAACGGCACATTCTCAGGCAAATTGAGCCTTGGTGAAGCGGTTGCAACTGGTGACTATAGCTTGCAGGCAGAATTGGTATATGGAGACAAGAAGATTGCGTCTTATCCAAGTACTTTCTGGGCAGACTTCAAAGTTTATGAATATAAGAAGCCTGAATATAAATTAGACATTACTCCAGAGCAAAAAGAATATGTGAATGGCCAAACTGCCAAGGTAAAAGTAGAAGCAGGATATTTCTTTGGCGCTCCTCTTAAGGATGCTCAGATTACTTGGACAGTGAAATCAGAAGATTACTACTTCATTATTCCAGAAGAATTAGCAGCCAAATTTACTGGTTGGTTCAGTTTTGCTGAAGAAGGATTCTTCTGTTATTGGACTTGCCGTGGGGAATCGGCCGTAGTTGCACAGGGTACTGCTAAAACAGATGCTGAAGGCATCGCTGAGGTTACACTCCCACTGAGCCTGGGCAACAAGAAAATGAGCCAAATTTACACTTTGGAAGCGACTGTCAGTGATGCCAATAATCAGAGCGTGGCAAATCGTGTGAGCTTCCCTGTCCATCAAGGTGACTTTTACATGGGGATAAGAAGTCAGGATTATGTCTTGGAAGAAAATAAACCAGCTAAATTTGAAGTGGTGACTTTGACCAATGATGGAAAAATTCTGGCTAATAAAACTTTCGATGCAACTATTTATGAAAGAAGCTGGAACACTGTAAAACGCAAGAACGTGGATGGAGGTTTCTATTATGAAAACAGCTATGAAGATAAACAGATAGAAAAGAAATCTGTAACTAGCGACGGCGAAGGCAAGGCTAACTTTGAATTCACCATCAAGAAAGGTGGCGAATATAAAGTTGAAACTTCAGCAAAAGATGCACGTGGAAATCTAGTGAAGAGTTCTACTTCTGTCTATGTTGGTGGTGGCGACTTTATCAACTGGGGAAACGCAAATAATGATAGAATCGAATTGGTAAATGATAAGATGGAATATCAGGTTGGTGATACGGCCAAGATTTTGATTAAGTCTCCTTATAAAGGTGTGTACGCACTAGTGACTTATGAAAAAGATAAAGTCTTGGAACAAAAAGTGATTAAACTAGAAAGTAATTCTCAAACTATTGAAGTACCGATTACTGAGAAATTCTTACCAAATGCTTTTGTCTCAGTGATAGTTATGAAGGGCAACTCTTATGACGCTGGACTGAAAGAACCGATCGCTGGGGCTATTGATGAAAGACAAGTGGCTTCATTCAAAGTAGGTTACACTACTTTGCAGGTAAATACTGAAGGCAAACGTTTGAATGTGAAAATTCAGGCTAATAAAGCCAAGTATGCGCCTGGCGAAGAAGTTACATTGAGTGTGAAGACAACTGACTATTCTGGACGCCCAGTTCCTGCTGAACTTTCTTTGGGAGTTGTTGATGAAAGCGTTTTGAGTCTGACTGAAAGCGTGACTGCGGATTTGATTAACGTTTTCTATCGCAAGAGAATGCTTGGTGTTTACTCGGCTTACTCACTGACTAAAGCTTTATCCAGAATCAATGTAGTTGTGGAAGCTGGTGAAAAAGGTGGCGGCGGTGGTGGAGTTGCTAAACGAGGACTCTTTAAGGATACTGCTTATTTTGAAAGCAGTTTGATGACTGGAAGTAATGGTGAAGGAACAGTGACTTTCAGATTGCCAGATAACCTCACTACATGGCAAGTAATGGCCATTGGTATTACTGATGATAGTACAACAGAAAAGACTTTGGTGGGCAGCAATAAGATGAGTTTCTTGGTGACTAAAGATATTTTGGTCAGACCAGTTCTACCAAGATTTATGACTAGTGGAGATGAAATGGAAATTTCGGCAATTGTCCATAACTATACTGATAAAGATCAACCTATTAAAGTTAGCCTGGAAGCGCCAGGACTGGAACTCAAAGATGGTGCGGAAAAGTCAGTGAATGTAGCCAAAAATAGTTCGGAAAAAGTAAATTGGAAAATTAAAGTAGGTAATGCTGGAAATGTGAAACTCAGTTTCAGCGCCATCGCTAATGGTGGAGAAAAGGGCGACAGTATTGAACAAGTACTTCCTGTAAAACAACCAAGCTTCCCTACAAATGTCGCAACCAGTAGAGTTGTTGATAGCGACACTGTTAGCGCTGATAAAGTCTGGTTACCTGCCAATTTGGATTTGAGTAGAGGTAAATTAACAATCAAAGCCAGCGCGACTTTGGCCGGTTCAATCAATGATGGTTTACTATATCTGTTGAGCTACCCCTATGGCTGCACTGAGCAATTAGCGAGCGCGATTCTGCCAAACGTAACTCTGGAAAAATTGATTAAGATTGGCAAATTCAAGACTGAAAATATTTCTGAAGAAGAATTGAAGAAAAATGTTAGCACTGGTTTACAGCAATTATATTTGAATCAAAAAGCTAATGGTGGTTTCGGTTTATGGATGGATTCAGACGATAACGCTTATTTGACTGCCTACGTTCTTTACACTCTCAGCCAAGCCAAATCTGCTGGCTTCACAGTTGATGAAAAAGTAATTAATAATTCTATTTCTTACTTGGATAATTACATCAAGAATACTTCTCTTGATGCCAAGGGAAACTTGGTGAACAAGGCTGCTGAAGAAAGATATATAGCCAATACCAGAGCTTATGTACTCTTTGTTATGAGTGAAATTGGTAAGGGAGATTTGGGTCTAACTAAGAATCTATATAAGGTTAAAGATAGACTTTCTCTGGCTTCAACTGCTTATTTGATGATGACATTACAAACTCTGAAAGAACCTGCTCAGGACCTCAAAGAATACTTGCAAAGCAATGCTAAACAAACTACTCGTGGTGTAGCATTTGAAGAACAGAACTTGGATTATAGAATTTTTGACACGAATACCAGAACGACTGCCATCGTGATGTTGGCTTTATTCAGAGAAAATCAAAAGAGTCCATTGGTGCCAAAGATTTTGCAGGCTCTACTTCAGGAAAGACAGGCTGGTCACTTCCTAACTACTCAGGACACGGCTGTCAGTATGCTTGCACTGATTGAATACTTTGAAAAATCAGATGAACTTGATGCGAATTATCAGGGTCTGGTTTTGATCAATGGTGAATCAGTTTTGGATGAACCATTCAAGTCAGATAATTTATTTGAAAGTATGGTGAAGGAAGTTCCTGTGGATAAACTCTTAAACAATAATCTCGACAATGAAATTGCCAGCAAGCGCAATGGTAAAGGCAAAATGTATCTTGATTTGAATCTGGAATACTTCCTGCCACTTGAAGCTTTGAAGGCTAAAGACCAAGGTATTGGCGTAATTCAGGAATACTTTGCCCAAAATGATGAGAAAATGGAAAGCCCACTAAATACAGTAAAAGTTGGTGAAAATCTGCATGGAAGAATCACAGTAGTAGTGCCGAAAGATAGCTACTATGTGATGATTGAAGATTTCTTGCCAGCAGGGCTTGAAGGTATTGATTTCAATCTGAAAACTTCTGAACAAAACTTACAGAAAGGAAAAGATGATGATTGTAACTACGATGAATGTGACAACAACTGGTATTTCAATCATGAAGAAGTTCGTGATGATCGTATGATGTACTTCGCTGATTATTTACCAAAAGGAGTTTATGAAATTGACTATTATGTCAGAGCGACTTCAGTTGGCAACTTTGCCGATTTACCAACTTTGGCCCAAGAAACATATTTCCCTGAAGTATTTGGTAGAAGTGAAGGCAAGAAGTTTAATGTAACTGAATGAAAACCCGCGAACATAAACGTGAGTACAAAAAGTCGCTACGCAGAGAATTAATCAGGAAATGCATCCATTTACTGGAGCTCCCTGTACTGATTATGTACACTCTGCTAGCGCACTTTTATGGCGGCCGTGTAGGAATATTAGCTCTGACAGTTTTGCTGATTATATTACTAGAAATCGAATATATCAGACTGGAATATCGCCTGGAATTACCGAAACTGATTGATATTTTGCGCCGTCATGAAAAGGATAATATTGCCAGCAACATCTTCTTTATCGCTTCAACGATTATTTGTTTTGCGGCTTTTGATTTTCCAATCGCCATTTTGGCCTTGCTGATGACTGTTTTTGGTGACCTAATGTGCGCATTGGTGGGAATACGTTTTGGAAGAACTAAAATCTATAAAAAGAAAACCCTGGAAGGTTTTACGGCAGGCTTGGTAACTAATATAGGCGTGGGATTTCTGGTTATGCCGGAGATGTGGATGGTTTTCTGTCCGATGGCGATTTCGGCCAGTTTGGTGGAATTATGGACAGGCAAATTGGACGATAACCTAACCATTCCTCTGGCAGCGGGATTTGTGGGCCAGATGATTTTATTTATAATGCAAATTCAGGTGACTAGCTTTCCAGGTCCTTTTTTGACTCAGTTGACGCAGCTGATTGGCTTAAACTAGTCTTTTCAGGAAGAAGCTTTTGAATTTCATCGAGGGCTTTTTGAGCAGATTCATCCCAGGTAAATTTCCTGGAACGATGTACTCCTCTTTCCACCAGCATATTACGCAATTGCTGATTTTCAATCAGACTGATAATGCCATCGGCAATTTTCACTGAATTACGTGGATCAATTAAAAGTCCGGCGTCTCCAACAACTTCTGGTAAAGAAGATGTATTTGAGGCAATTACAGGGCAACCAGAGGCCATGGCCTCCAAAGGTGGAATACCAAAACCTTCGTATAGAGAAGGAAAAACAAAAACTTCAGCCAAATTGTAGAGATGATGTAGATCCTCATCTTTGACATAGCCTAAAAAGAGCACATCCTGCTCTAAATGATGCTGCTTAACAAGTTGCTCTAATTCTTGATATTTCCAACCTTTTTTCCCGCCAATCACCAATTTATATTCAGGATATTTTCGCTTTACAATAATGAAACTCTTGATCAGATTGGCAAAGTTCTTGCGTGGTTCGAGAGTACCAACTCCTAGGATGAATTTTTCAGGTAAATTAAATTTCTTCCCTACTTTTTCAGAATCTATAGGATTCACTTCATCAAAGTAGCTGTCATGAGGCGCACAAGGAATTTCGACAGTTTGAGATTTTGGATAGTTGAAGAGAGTAATTAAATCATTTTGAGTATTTTCTGATACCACGAAAACTTTGGAGGCTTTGCGGAGGGCATTACGGAGAGTCAGACGTTCAACAAAAACTGCTTTTTTGGAGTGATTGCGTGGAAAAAGAAAAGCTACCAAATCATGGACTACCAGGGCGACGCGCAGCCAGCGCGGAGCCAAAGCTGGAATGATAAAACTGGTTGGAGCGAGATAGAGATCGGGGCGTTCTATTTTGAGGTCTTTGAGTGTTGCTAAATGCCATTTCAGACCATGCTTATCGAGATAGCGGAAAGTGATATTATCTTGCTTTGGAAATGGGTTTTCAGGTTTGTCTGAATAGAGCAGGTATTGATTGAAAGGATCCTGCGCTAGCATAGCTTTGACCAAACCAAAGGTAAAAAAGCCTTTGCCAGTTTTTTCGCCGTCGGCGTCTCTGACATCTATGGCAATTTTCATATTGTTCTTAAATGATTAATCTTGTAAATTCTTAAGTAGCGCAATTTTAATTGATAAATATCTATTTGTCACGAAACAAAAGTATGCAGAAAAATATTTGGAGCAGGCTGTCAAGCGATCAGAAATTAAACATTATTGGCTCAACACTACTGATTATCAGTCTTTTTGCCAATTGGTTTAGCGATAAAGATGTTTTCCGTAGTGGAGACACTTTTAGTGGACTAAATGGGCCGCTTTATCTGATGGGCTATAGCATACTTATTTTGGCTATTGGAAACCTATTACTTGGCCTTGGACAGGCTTTTAAATTCCCCATCATCAGAAACTTCAGCAAATCTAATGTAGGTAAGCAACAGATGGGAATTGGCTTTGGTACAATGTACTTATTGGTATTGGTGAATTCAGTTTATTTCCATCCGCAATTTGGATTGAATATTCTAAGTAAAAAATCTGAAGCGGGTGTTTTACTGGCTTTGGTAGCATCAGTTTTGATCTGTATAGGTGGGTATTTGGCCTATAGACAAAAGTTTATCGAACAAGAAAAAACTGAAACACCAGTAGCTGCACGTGAAAAAATTGATGTCAAAGTAACAGCGACCGTTACGGCTCCTGCTCCAACACCAGTGAAAGCCCCTTCTGAACTTTCTCGCGAAGTAGAAAACTCCATTGCCAATGCTATTCCGGAAATTCAACCAGCAACTGTTCATCGCAGCCTGCAAACAGAAAAGGAGCCTGCTATTAAAACTGATTATGAGCGCAGCAAGCTTTATGAAAATCTAAAAAAATCGATGGTTCGCGATACACTTTCTCCACAGGAAAGAAAGAAACTGCGTGAAAAAGAAACTAATGAAAGTGTTTTTTCGGCTAAGTTTGCCAAAAAGGCAAATGAGCAATTGGTAACAGCTGATAAAGCCAAATCTGAAGCAAAGCCAACTGAAAAGAAAGTTCAAGCCTGGAGAATGGATTTATAATTGATTTATGCAAAAAAGACCAAGAAATAGAAATGATAGAAAGCCATTTTTTGGCCGTGGTAAAGGCAGAGGTGATGCCAAGAAAATGGTGGCTAATAGCCAAGCTCCAGACAATACACCTGTACCAGCTGGACTGTTATTTTATTGCAAAACTTGTGAAGAAGTTTTAGACGGTTTTGCACCGGCTACATTTAATTTTCAAGTTCCACCAGAGCATCTAGAAGCTGCCAAAAAGAAATTGGAAGCTAAGATTAAACATGATGGTGAAGAAAGAGATTTACGCGATTGTGAAATTGTCTATGGTACTGAACGCAGCATAAAGCATTTCTTCAAAATCAAAGACGAGAAATTCGACGCTCTCAGACGCGAAGAAGAAGAAAAAGCGGTTAGAGCGGATAAGTTATAATTTTCTCAGTGGCGCAATAGACAAGGCCAACTTCTTGGTTCCAATACGAATGGAATCGAATTTGATAGTGGCCACGCCACCTCTGATTTCAATAACTTCTCCTTCGCCAAAAGTTTGATGAGAAACTCGATCCCCTTCCTGCAAAACCGGAGATTCATCGGCGAAAGATTGAGGCTCTGGCACAAAGCGTGGGCCAGCATCTGGAGCATTTTCGATAGGAATTGGGCGTGTCCTTTCTGAGGTACTTGAGTCAGAGAGAAATTTATCCAAATTGAATTTACTCTTAGCTTCGTATTTTCCAACTTCCTGTTCTAACACTTCTGGCGGAATGTCCTTGATGAATTGAGAAGGTGGATTGGCCTGAGAATCACCATACAATAAGCGATTTCGGGCGTGCAGGAGATAGAGTTTGTCTTTGGCACGAGTGAGTGCCACATACATTAAACGTCTTTCTTCTTCCAATTCATTGCGTTCCAAGAGAGAGCGGGAATGCGGGAAAATTCCATCTTCCAGACCCACCAGGAAAACTGTTGGAAATTCCAAACCTTTGGCGGAATGGATGGTCATCAAGGTGACCGCATTGTCTTGCTGATCGAGTTTATCAATATCAGCAATCAAAGCGATTTCTTCGAGGAAAATGGCCAAAGATTCACCTGGAGCGAGTTTGTCGTATTTACCAGCAACAGAAACCAATTCATAAACGTTTTGTAAACGTGCTTCTCCTTCTGCTGTGCCGTCGTCGAGGAAACGTTTATAACCGGAGAGATCGAGTACATGTTTGATCAGACCGGCGACATGGAATTCATTTTTTAATCTCTGTAAATCAGCAATCAGTCTAGTGAAATCTTCCAGAGCTTTGGATTTGGATCCGCGAATTGCCTCAATGGAGTCAATAGCGGCTAGAGCCTGCCAAAAGCTCAGGTCATGCTCAACGGCATAACCTTGAATGGTATCGATAGTTTTTTGGCCGATTTTACGGGCCGGAACATTGATGATGCGCAGTAGTGAAATTGAATCATTGGGATTTAAGAGAACACGCAAATAGGCAACTAATTCTTTGATTTCTTTACGCTCATAGAATTTGATACCACCAATAATTTTATAAGGGATGCCATAGCGCAAAAAGGCTTCTTCCAACACACGGGATTGAGCATTGGTACGATAAAGTACGACAAAATGGCGATAATCTTTTTCTTCCATCAGCATTAATTTGTCCAGAACAGTTTTAGCAATAAATTCCCCTTCTTCACGTTCATTGCCAACAGTTTTGAGAGTTACTTTTTCCCCACCATCACGATCTGTCCAAAGTTTTTTGTCTTTACGCTGAGTGTTTTTGACGATGACATTGTGGGCAGCGTCCAAAATGATTTGAGTAGAGCGATAATTCTGTTCGAGATAAACGACACTCGACTCTGGATAATCTTTCTCAAAATTGAGAATGTTTTGAATATTGGCTCCGCGGAAAGAATAAATAGATTGGTCTGAATCACCGATCACACAAAGATTGCGATATTTGGCAGCCAACAGATTGGTCAAAACATATTGAGCATGATTGGTATCCTGATACTCATCCACAGAAATAAAACGGAATTGTTCCTGGTAATAATCCAAAACATCCGGAAATTGGCGGAATAATTGCACTGTTTTCATAATGATATCGTCGAAATCCAAGGCATTGTTTTTCTGTAGCTGATGCTGATAACGCTTGTAGCAGGTGGCAACTTTTTCAGTGAAATAATTATTGGCAAATTTACCATATTCATCAGGCCCAACTAATTCATTTTTAGCACCAGAAATGAAGTTCAAAATTGCTTTAGGGTTGAATTGTTTGGCATCGATTAACAAATCTTCCAAAACACTTTTCATCAGTAATTGCTGATCAGCTGTATCGTAAATGACAAAGCTCTGATGAAGTCCAAGTTTATGTATGTGTTTGCGTAATATGCGTACGCAAATAGAGTGAAAAGTGCCTAAAACTGGAGCATAAGTTTCGTCATTGTGACCAAGCAGTCGAAGCACTCTTTCTTTCATTTCATTAGCAGCTTTGTTGGTAAAAGTTACCGCCAAAATATTCCAGGGTTTAATCCCCTTTTCTTTAATTAAATAAGCAATGCGAGTGGTCAAAGCAGCAGTTTTTCCAGAGCCGGCACCTGCCAAAACGAGTATTGGTCCTTCAAATTGAAGAACGACCTTTTTCTGCATATCATTGAGCCGATCGAGCATGTTGAAAGATTGTTGAGTAGTGGTGAAAAACTATCAGCTTTCCAAAATGAAAGCCAGCCAATATAGTTGACTGAAATTGTTACCAGGCTACTTTCATTGGAGTACCAACATCAGCGAAGTTGAAGGCAAATTCGGCGTCTTCTGGCAATAAGCGAATACAACCATGACTGCGTGGTGAGCCAATATGATTTAAGGCTTCTCTCCAGAAAACTCCACGATCATTGGCTAAACTTGGAAGGGCGTGAATGCCATAACCACCTCTTCTAAACTGCATGAACTTTGGCATGATGTAATGAGGCTTACTAGCAGCTACTCTCACTTCCTGTTTGAATTGGATATTGTAATTACCAACGGGAGTCGGCGTAGAAGCTTTGCCTGTGGAAACACGGAAAGTTTTAATAACCACATCGCCGAGCTTGATATACATTTTCTGTTCAGACAGATCCACATTGATACTCTTGTTGCCAAACTTTGGATCTATTAGATTTAAACTAACTGGAAGATCTTTAGTGATATTATAAATATCTTCTGGGACTGCTGGCTCACCAACTTTGACATCAAAACTTAATTCAGCGTCTTCTTTGATCCAAGTTTTTCCTTCTACTACTGGGGCAAAATATTCGCGATAAATACCTGGATCGACCGGAGCGTGAGCAGTGAAAGTGAATTCCGCCGACTCACCTGGATTAACTCGACCAGTTTTCATCTTGATACGATTTGCTCCGAGCCACTGTGTGTCACCGAAAACTGCTGGTGCATGAAAAACACTGACACGATCCTGATCTCTACTTGTGCCTAAATAGACAGGATTGAGCACATTTGAACAACCGCTGCTAGTACCTAACCAAGGCATATTACCGGTGTTTTGAATCTTAACTGTGATATAAAAAAGTTCATTTGGCTGAACCTGCTGTGGAGCGTCAATCGACGTCAATCGACCACTATAGATAGGTTTTTCCTGTGCCTCAATATTACAAGAGATTGCAACTTTATTGGCGATATTATTGATTAACTGAGCCGCGCTACTAATATATCGCACCTTGTTTGGAGCCTGTGCTGAAGCCATGTCGACAGCCAATAGACAGGATAGGACAAGACAGGTTGCGAAGGTTAATGACAGTTTGGATTTCATTTTGTTTTTGTTTAATTAAGTTATTATAACACAAAATAACCGGATTGACAAAGGCCAGGTATTAAGATAATATTCGCGCTTATATAAATCTTATTATTTATGACTAAAGACATTGGCAGAGGTCCAGAGTTTGTTAGTTTTGACGAAGAAAGACATGGATTAAAACTAAGTGTTCCAGAAGGAGAACAGGGTTTAATAAAATTAGTTGGAACTATGCCGGTATTTACTGACTATTATGTTGGAAAAAAATTTGCAGGCGAAGAATGCACGCATGTAGACATGGCTACTATTAGATTTGCCAAAAAGTTTAGAGATAAATATGGATTGGCTTTTGGCATTTATAATATGTTCTTTGGAAATGAAAAACAGGGGCGTAAACTTTGCCCCGAAAAGAACTGTTCAGATATTTTAGGAATAATTCGCTTTAAAATTGCGGCGGTAACAGATCTTGATGGAGAACTGGTCAAAATAGGTTCAGTAGCGCCTCCTGCTCTTTATGAATTATTGATCGCAACTAATAGGGAAATTGCTGTTTGTCTTAAACATCGAGAAATAGCTAAAGAGACAAGGTCAAAGAGACGAAAGAAAGGTAACCTAATAGAATTTCCGCTTTCGATTAACTTTTTTAGAGGGTTTGACCCAGCTAACGATTAGCCCAATAGCTTCTGCAATTCTCGTTTGAAAGTTTCAATATCTTTGAATTGCCTATAAACGCTGGCAAAGCGGATATAAGCCACTTCATCGAGTTCACGAAGAGAATTCATTACATCTTCGCCGATAATTTTGCTTGGAACTTCTTTGCCCAAGTTAGACCATTTTTCCTCTAACTTGTCGAGAAGTTCTGTAACTTGATCACTGGTAACTGGTCTTTTTTCGCAGGCTTTCCAAATACCAGATTCGAGCTTCTCACGGTTATATGGTTCGCGAGATTGGTCTTTTTTTACAATCAAAAAATTAGTGAATTCAATGCGCTCAAAAGTAGTGAAACGGAAATGGCATTTGTTGTTATTACAAGCTCTGCGACGGCGAATTTCTTTTTGCTCATTGGTGTCGCGGGAGTCTAGTACGCGGGTATCTGATTGTTTACATTTTGGACAGAGCACGCTTAAACTTTTAAAAGATTGGTGTTAGAAGTATAGCGATCTTTTTTGATAGTTTCAAACGTGCTAAGATGCTTTCGCTTGATAGATATTTAGTTTGCAGCAATGAGCAAATCTCTACAATTAAAAGAAGCCGTACAAAAATTCCTGGAATACTGTGAAGTTACACGGAATCAATCACTGAAAACTTTGGAAAATTACAATCATTATTTAGCCAGGTTAGTGGAATTTTGTGGCGCTCAAAAACCAGTAAAATCAGTTAATATTGAAGATATCAATCAATACAGAATATTCCTTAATCGCTTAAAAGATGAAAATGGCGAACCTTTACTCTCTATAAAAACGCAAGGCTATCATATAATCGCGCTGCGAGCTTTTCTAAAATATTTAGCCAAACAGGACATTGAGTGTATTTCTCCCGAGAAAATCGAATTGGGGAAAGTGCCGCAAAGATCAGTGGATTTTTTGGAAAGAGAAGAATTAAATAGGCTGTTTGCAAGCATCAAGAAAGACAATATTTCTGGAATGAGAGATTATGCGATTTTACGTACTCTATACTCAACTGGATTACGTATCAGTGAGTTAGTAAAGCTGGATAAGGAGATGATTAATTTGGAAACCAGAGAATTTAGAGTGCTGGGTAAAGGTGGAAAGCATCGTATTGTTTTCCTTTCTGGAGAGGCTGCTCTAGCTATTGCTGCCTATTTAAACCTGAGAAGAGATAGTCTAAAACCTGTATTTGTTAATCATGGCAGAGGAAAAGCAGAAAAAGAGGAAGATATTATTGCAGGAAAAGTAAACTTAAATGAAAAACGTCGCATCAGTCCTACGATGGTACAATACTTGGTTAGAAATTATGCTCGCAAAGCTGGGCTGGTGAAAAAAGTGACACCGCATAAATTGCGCCATAGTTTTGCTACAGAATTATTAAAAAATGGTGCTGATCTCCGTTCTGTTCAGGAAATGTTGGGACATAGTTCAATTACTACTACCCAGATATATACCCATGTTACTAATCAGAGACTCAAGGAAATACATGATCGTTTTCACAATTAATTGAATTCGCCTATACAGGTGACTGGTCGGGTGATTATACGAGTGATAAGGATTGAAAAACGGCTTAAAGAAGCTTAAAATCAAAATATGATTATCATTGATAAAATAATAAAAAAATATCGGCATAAGAAGGTCTTGGACAATCTCACTCTGGTAATTATGCCTGGAGAATTTGTTTCTATTGTTGGACCATCTGGAGCAGGGAAGTCTACTTTGGTACATGCGTTAATTGGAGCAGAGAAAATTCATGGTGGCTCTATCACTGTGGACGGCTATAGAGTTAGTGAAATGAATAGCAAGGAATTGCAGTTTTATCGACGCAGAATTGGCGTAGTGTTTCAGGATTATCGTTTACTTCCACAGAAAACTGTTCATGAAAATGTGGCTTTTGCACTAGAGGTTTGCGGAGTAGAAAGAAGTAAAATTGATCAAAGAGTCAAAGAAGTTTTGGAATTGGTTGGACTCAAAGCCATGGCAGAGCAATTCCCATATCAATTATCTGGTGGCGAAAGACAAAGAACTGCGATTGCCAGAGCATTGGTACATGATCCGGGAATGGTAGTGGCTGATGAACCTACTGGTAATCTCGATCCAAAAACTGCTTTAGACATAATGAAATTATTTCTGGAAATAAATAAAAAAGGTATCACCGTGCTATTTACTACTCATAATAAAGAGCTAGTGAACTTTGCCAAACGCAGAGTAGTAAAAATTGACCAAGGAATGGTGGTTGAAGACAAGGGTGGTAGTGAATATTTGAGTTAAGCTCGATTTCAGCATTTGTTTAAGTGAAGTTGATATTTTCTAGGCAAATAATTTTTGCTTATGAAAAAATACATACATGGATTTAACTTAATTGAAGGAGTCACTTGGGAAAAGCTGGCTAAGATAACGACATACTTTGCAGGTGACTTTAAAGAAGCTTGGATCAAGGGCAAAGCCAAGGATTTTGAAAAATTGGGTTTGGATTTTGCCTTATTGGAAATGGCTAGAAACAAATATGACTTGGACAAGAGTTTAGAGAAACTTTGGGAAAATGATATTGAGGCTATTAGTGAAGTTGATGAGGAATTTCCATCTGAATTCAGATATATAAATAGGAAACCATTTTTAATTTATAGAAAAGGTGCGCATCTAAATAGTCTTGGCCCCAAAATAGCTGTAGTTGGTATGAGAAAAGCTACATTGGCTGGAGAGAAACTGACTTTTCAAATTGGTAAAACTTTAGCTGGAAAAGGCCTGACTGTAGTTAGTGGATTGGCCTTTGGTATTGATGCCGCAGCTCACAATGGTGTCGTTCAGGCAAAAGGCCAAACGATTGGAGTGCTCGCATCCGGTATTGGAAAAATCACACCCAGTTCACATAATATTTTGGCTGAACAAATCTTGGCTAGTGGTGGAAGTATCATTTCAGAGTATCCAATGACCTCTGAAGCAATGAAATATAAATTTATAGACCGAAATCGCTTAATTGCTGCCCTATCCAATACAGTGATAATTGTGGAGGCTGCTAAGCGATCAGGCGCGTTGATTACAGCCAGACATGCTTGGGAACAGCAAAAGGATATTCTGGTTTTCCCGGGAGATCCTGGTAAGGTGCAGGCTGAAGGCTGTAATAATTTAATTAAAGCTGGCGAAGGGCAATTGGTTAACTCAGTTGGAGATATAGTGCAATTTTTACAGGATAAGGGAGTGTTAAAGCGTGCAATCACAAAAAACCCAATTGAAAATCTTAATCAAATGGATAGAGCGATTTTAAATCTAATCAGGGAGGGTGTGGGGGAAACAGAAAGCATATTAGAAGAACTACCCGTAGAAATGAGTGAATTATTGGCTTCTTTAAGCAATATGGAAATAGCCGGACTGATAACCAGAGGCAATCTCTTGAATTGGCTGCCAGTTAATTGATAGCTGTAGCGCGATGAACTTCTTCCAAAGTTGTAACACCCTGAAGCACTTTGAGTATGCCATCTTCACGCATAGTGATCATACCTTTGCGACGGGCGGCTTCAATCATTTTGGTAGTACTGGCTTTGTTTAGAATCAGATCTTTCATTTCGAAATCGATTCCCAAAAACTCAGCGACAATAACGCGGCCCTTATATCCGGTGTGACTACAAACATCGCAGCCTTCAGCTACAGGAAGTGTTTCTGGGATAATAATATTTTCGCTTGGACGAACAGACTTAATGGTCTCAACTACATGCTGCAATTCTTCGAGTTCGGCCTTTGGAATTGGCTGTGGTTTGCTGCAATTTGGACAGATGCGGCGGCAGAGACGTTGAGCGATAATTGTGTTTAATGATGGCCCGATCATAAAGGAAGGTAGACCGATATTGATCAAACGTGGGATTGTTTCGATGGCGGAATTGGTATGCAAAGTAGATAACATGACGTGACCAGTTAAGGCGGCCTGCGCAGCAGTTTCCGCGGTTTCGAGGTCGCGAATTTCACCAATCATGATGACTTCAGGGTCCTGACGGAGGATTGAGCGCAGGCCGCTGGCGAAGTTGTAGCCACCTTTTTCATTGATCTGACTTTGTGAAATGCCTGGGAGATGATATTCGATTGGATCTTCGAGAGTAATGATTTTGGCCTCTGGTTTGTTGAATTGGGCAAGCATGGTGTAGAGAGTGGTGGTTTTACCTGAACCAGTAGGACCTGTTACCAGAATCATACCGTGACTGATTTTGGTGAGATTTTCAATTTTGGTGAGGTACGGGCCGGAGAAACCGAGCTCTTCGAAGCTGATTAAGTGGCGGTTGCTGTCTAAAAGTCTCATTACAAAACTTTCGCCGTATTCGGTTGGAAGAACAGAAACTCTCACGTCGATTTTACGATTATTTACACTGAAATAGTAGCGACCGTCCTGGGGGATATTAGTTACGTTGAGACGCAACTTGGCCATGTACTTGAGCTGATTGGAGATGTTTTGCCAAGCAGACTTTTGGATGCGGAAAACTTCATGCAAAATACCATCGATACGGAAACGAGCGCGAACGAATTGATCTTCTGCTTCCAAATGGATATCAGATGAGCCTGAGCGCAGAGCCCCGATATTAATTAAATAAACTGCTTCTTCGGAATTAACATTACTGAGTTTGGCGCCAAGTGACTTCAGATCGGCCAATTCTTTTTCATAAGTCTGAATTTTAGCCTCATCCATCTGAGTATTTATCTCCTTTTTGACGATGTACTGGTCTGTGTCATAGAGGTGAAGGGCGTCTTTAATTCCTTCTTCTGAAGAGAGATTAATGTTAACCAGATAGCCCTGTTTCTTGAGTTTGGTAATGAGCTCGAGTGTTCCAGGATGAGTTGGGTGAGCAACTGTGATACGCAATTTTTTGCCCATGCGGTAAAAAGGCATGACTAAATTCTGTTCTGCTTCTTCGCGGGTGATAATTTTGAGTAAATCTGGATTGATCGGTGTAATGGCAATGTCAATGTAGTTCATGGCCAATTGAGCTGCCTTGTCCATTGTGTCCTTTTCCTTTGCTTCACGCTTAATCTTGGCTAAGCCTGATTCAAGCTTAGTTTCATCTTCAGCAGAAATCAGATCACGGGAAATAGTGATGTTTTGAACTGGCGGCTTGGCAGTAGCCTGTGTATCGGCAGGTTTACCGCTATCTTTAGCGGGTTCTCCAGTCACATTTGGGTCTTTGAGAGTGGTCGGGTCAAACATGTTGCAAAACTAGGTTCAATAAATCCTTATATTTTAGCATAAATAAGGAAAAAATCCTAGTATACCCGTGCAATAATGCTTAACTAGCCTTGGCTACTTCTTCAGCAATCATCTGAGCTTCGTCTGATGACAAGCCTTCGATGCCAGCGATATCCGCTACAGATAAGCCTTTGAGCTGTTCTACCATAGTGATATTGGCAGCTTCCAATTTGGTAATAACTTCTGGATCGAGATTTGGCAAATCTTTGATGGCCTCAACTTTGGCAGAAGCATCAGCAGCTGAGCCAGTCATTTCACCGATATCAAGGATATCGAGCTCATAACCTGTTAAACGAGAAGCTAAACGTACATTTTGACCATTTTTACCGATGGCCAGTGGTCGTTGATCTGGATTTACATAGATTTTGGCACGCTTTTCTTCTCTGTTGATATCGATAGCAGCTACTTTGGCTGGAGCAAGGGCAGTACGGATATATGGTTCAATGTCAGCATTCCATTGGATGACGTCAATTCTTTCACCATTTAATTCATCCATAACATTCTGAACACGAACACCCTTTTGGCCAACGCAAGAACCAATTGGATCGATTTTTGGATCATTGGAGCTAACAGCGATTTTGGAACGAACACCTGGTTCACGAGCTATGGCTTTGATTTCAACCAAATTGCTCTTAATTTCAGGGATTTCCAATTCCATTAATTTGCTAACCAGGCTTGGATGGCTGCGAGAAATCAGTAATTGAGGTCCACGGCTAGTCTTGATAACTTTGTCGAGATAGAGTTTAACTCTTTGACCTGCATAATATCTTTCGCGTGGAATTTGCTGATCCTGAGGAAGAACTGTAGTCAATTTGTTGTCGAGGTTAACGTGAACAGTGCCGTATTCAACACGTTGAACCATAGCGTTCAAGAGTTCGTTCTCACGATCTTTGAAAGTTGTATACATCATGTCGCGTTCAGCTTCCTGAAGCTTTTGGATAATGACTTGTTTAGCTGATTGAGCAGCGATACGACCGTATTCCATTGGAGTTACATCGATTTTTACCATACCACCAACTTTGGCATTTTTCTGATATCTCTGAGCTTCTTTGAGAGAGATTTGAGTTTCAGGATTTTCTACTTCTTTAACGATGTCTTTGAGTAAATAAACTGTAGTCATCTCACGTTTTTCATCGAGGTCGATATCAATATTCTGGTCTTTGTTGCCGTAATCTTTACGATAGGCGGCACGGAGAGCTGCTTTGATTGTTTCGATAACCTGGTCGCGAGGAATATTCTTTTCGTCGCAGAGTTGATTGATGGCGGCGATAAATTGTGAATTCATGTGGTTGATACGTTAAAATGCCCGGATTAGCCTAAAACTAATCCTTTTTCAGGGTAAATTTACACTAGAAAAGGCCCAATGTAAAGTTTTTGAGATTGGTTGGCCACCAGTCCCTGTTCTACTACTTCGAGACGAATTTGCTTTAAGCCAATTTTTTGCTAATATTCCCACAACATTTTCTCTTTAAATATGAAGAAAGCAGTTGTCAGTTCAGTAGTGGCTGTTTTGATTTTCAGCAGTTGGAGCTTGGCTTTGGCGCAGCAATATAGTTATGGAGTTTATGATTACGCTTATGTAGATCCGAATACTGGAGGCGTGATGGATTATAGTACTGATGATACAGCAGCTTATGATGACTCTGCTTATTATGATGACCCTGCATATTATGATAATACATATTATCCTGAAGACAGTATTAACATTGCGGAAGACACAACTACTACGAATAAGCCAATTATACTTAATCCGAATGTGATTAAGGCGATTAATGAACAAGCCAAGGATAATAAAAAGGAAGTGGACGCGGAGAAAATTAAAAAGGATTTACTAGAAGAAATTAATAAAAAGAAACAGGAGGAGGAGGCGAAGCCTGGATTTGGTGGCAGAATACAAGGAATTTTCAGTGAATATTGGGTGCAGATGTTGGCTTTGATTGTTTCAGTGATTGGTGTGGTTTTGGCTGTAAGTGGATTTTCTATTGCCAATAAGAGTAAGCAGAAAAATTTGAAGAAGTTTTTGCATGAAATTGACGATGCTTATACATCTTATAAATGGAAGACTAAACGTTGCGAGGCTGAGCTTTATAGACTACTGGATCAAGTTGAAGAACAGCTGAAGGAAGGCAAAATTGATGAAAGTACTTTTTCACTTTTGGAAAAGCGTATTCATAAATATCTAGATGAAATCAAGTACGCTGAGGAGCGTCCAATATATAGCGACTCTGAACAAAAAAAGAATGGTGAAAACCTGGCTAAAAAAATCGATGAGGTAGTTGAAGGAAAAGATTAAATTTCTTCGAGAGTAGAGTTAGTGAGTCTGCGGAGGGTTTTGTAAATGACATCGGTATTGAAACCATTGCTTTGGAGAAAGCGGGCTAATTTGGCCTGAGTTTTTTGTTCGCGGAGGTCTGAGAGTTGGAGATTTTTTATCTTGCGGGAGAGTAATGATTTGGCTAAGGCATATTCATCCGGATCCAATGCTGTGAGAGCAGTGTTAATGTGTAAGTCATCAATTCCTTTTTGACGAAGTTTGGCACGAATTTTGAGTGGGCCAAATGGTTTGTATTGGCCATTGGTGCGGCCTTCGATGTAGAAGTAGGCGTAGTCACGATCGTTGAGGAAATTTGATTTGACCAGTTTTTCGAGAACTTCCTGGAGGTCTGCGTCAGAAACTGGAGCTGGCGATTTGCGGTTACGGGCCTCCATTTTGCGAACCATTTCACTGACAGTGAAGCGTTTTTTGGCGAGAATGGTGAGCGCGTAATTGAGCAGATTTTTTTGAGGAGTGGTCATACTTTTGTTTTTAAAAACTCCACTAGGTATTACCCAGTGGAGTTTACTTTAGAAAATTTATTTCTTGTCAGTAGCGAGAGCTTTAGCTGCTTTGGCAGGAGCTGGAGTAGCTGCAGCAGCGGCTATTGGAGCAGTAGGAGCTTCCATGCTGTTTTCTTCACTTTCTTGAGCTTTAGCAATTTTGAGGACATCCTTTTCAATAGCCTGGAGGATTTTCTTGTTTTCTGGTTGAGCCAAGAAAGCTTTGCTGTTTTCACGACCCTGGCCAATCTTGTCTTCACCATAGCTGTAGAAGGCGCCAGATTTCTTAACAATTTCGAAACGAGTAGCAAGGTCCAGGAGATCGCCGATCTTGCTGATACCACGGTTATACATAATATCGAATTCTGCCTGTTTGAATGGAGGTGCAACCTTGTTTTTAACAACCTTAACTTTTACGCGGATACCAGTGTAATTCTTTTCTTCACCTGTCCCCTCTTCAAGTTTACCGATAGAGCGGATTTCCATACGAACGGAGCTGTAGAATTTGAGTGCGTTACCACCAGTTGTAGTTTCTGGATTACCAAACATTACGCCAATTTTCATACGTAATTGATTGAGGAAAACTACTGTAGTTTTTGATTTACTAATAGCAGCTGTAAGTTTGCGAAGAGCCTGGCTCATCAGTCTCGCTTGTAGACCCATGTGAGAATCACCCATTTCGCCTTCGATTTCTGCTTTTGGAGTAAGAGCAGCAACTGAGTCGATAATAATGAGATCGATGGCATTGGAGCGAACCAGAGTTTCAGCGATTTCGAGAGCTTGTTCACCACTGTCTGGTTGAGAAACAAGCAAACTATCGAGATCAACACCGATGCGACGAGCATATTCTGGATCGAGAGCATGTTCAGCGTCGACGAAAGCAGCCATACCGCCAGCCTTCTGAACTTCAGAAATCATATGAAGAGTGAGAGTAGTTTTACCAGAGCTTTCTGGACCATATACTTCGACAATTCTACCTTTTGGAACACCACCACCTAAAGCTAGGTCTAGTGACATGGCACCAGTGGAGAAAGTTTCAATTGCCATATGATGTTGTTCACCCATTTTCATAATAGAACCTTTGCCAAAACTGCGTTCGATTTGGGCGAGAGCCAATTCGACTGCCTTTTGTTTTTCTGATGAGATAGCCATAAATTTACTTTGATTAAAAATTATTTTGTATTTAACCAGATGATAGGTGAGCAAATACTCACCGTCAAGATTTAACCCTGTACAGGTAGGCAAAATATATTTCAATTTATAAAGACCCGAAATGAACTGGGTCTTAAATTTACTTAACTTTTAGATGAAATTTACTTGATGATTGGACCGGTCTCAATAACCTCAAAAGCAGAGCCTGGCATAGATTTAAGTTGATTCAATTCTTCATCATCCCAGTTGGGATTAGATTCGCAAGATATTACCAATTAGAACCATGGTCAGCGACAATCATACTATACTGCTTGAGAGCTTCGAGGACAACTCGGGAAGCATCGGTATGTCCGCTAATGTCATAGTTGGCCTTGTGAGACGGAGACCCATTGGTGGGAGATTGGAGCGAGGCCAAAGTCACTTTCGTCAGCATACTGTTTAGACCAATGATTGACTGTATCTGTGAAATCCTCACATAAGCCTGAGCAGTGAAAAAGTAGGTGAGCGCAAGTATGACTTGAAGTAGTTTTTTCATTGTTTTGGGCTAAAAAAATAAGCTTGTACATTTAAGCGAAGCACGTAATATAATGGCAGCTATTAGAGAAAAACCTATGAAAATATTATTGATTGGCGATATCTTTGCAAAGCCCGGACGTGAAGCTGTAAAAAAAGTTTTGCCAGCCTTGCGAAATGAACGTGAAATTGATCTAGTGATTGCTAATGCAGAAAATCTGCATCATGGAAAAGGTGTATCTGATGCCAAAATTCAGGAAATGAAAGGTGCTGGAATAGATTTCTTCACTAGCGGAAATCATATTTGGAAAGTGCCAGAAATTTTTATAGAAATGGAAAAAACTGGTTATCCATTGATTCGTCCAGCCAATTATCCAGGTGATGCACCAGGCAGAGGTTTTGAAATTATTGAAGTTAAAGGTGAAAAGGTTGCTGTGATTAATCTGTTGGGACGAGTATTTATGCCGGGGAATTTGGATGATCCATTTGCCAAAGCTGAAGCAATCCTCAAAGCAATCGGTAAACTGGGTAAAGATGTAAAAGCCATTATCGTCGATTTTCACGGTGAAGCATCGGCAGAGAAGAAAGCTTTTGCTCTGAATTTGGATGGGAGAGTTAGTATGGTTTATGGAACACATACTCATGTGCCAACTGCTGATGAAATGATTTTGAGTGGTGGGACTGCTTTTCAAACAGATATTGGTATGACTGGAGTGTTGGAATCAGTAATTGGCGCTGATAAGCAGGCCATTATTGAAGGATTTGTGACGCAGAGACCGGTGAAGCATGAAGTGGCTGAAGGCAAAGCTTATTTCAATGCCTTGATGGTTGAGACTGATGACAAAAGCGGATTGGCGGTGAAAGTTGAAAGAATTCAGGTGCGGGATTTGTAAGAGCTGGTGTATAATCAGCAGGCTGGGTTTTTATAAAATCTAAATTAATGAAAAAAAGTACTAGAATCGCGAGTTATTTAGCAATTTTTGGAGTAGTTTTTGCTACAGGTTTATTGATTGGTAATTCTTTGCCAACTCACAGTTTAAGCAGCACACAACAAGAAACTAGCGTTTTAAATAATTTATTTAATGGCAAGCCAGTTGAAGATTTAAATTTAAGAACTTTCTGGCAGGTAAGAGAACTTCTCAAAAATAAATACATCCACACTGATAAAATGGTGGATGTAAAACTTGGCTATGGTGCTGTGAAAGGAATGGTTTCCGCACTTGATGATCCATACACAGAATTCATGGATCCGGACGAAACGATTGAGTTCAATGAAAGTTTGAATAATGAATTGGAGGGTATTGGAGCTGAGATGACAGTAAGAAATCAGGCTCTAACTGTAGTGCAGACTCTGAAAGGTTCACCTGCCCAAAAAGCTGGTCTGCTTCCTGATGATATTGTTTATAAAATTGATGGTGAAGAAACAGGTGAGATGACACTTTACGATGCCATTAACAAAATTCGTGGAAAGAAAGGAACTTCAGTGACACTGACTTTGATTCGTGAAGGTAAGGATAAACCTTTTGATTTGGAAATTGCCCGCGATACGATTGCAGTTGATAGCGTGACTTATGAAGAGAGCGCTGAAAAAGGTATTTGGTTGGTGGCAATTAATCAATTCAGCGATGACACGAAAATGGAATTTAATAAAGCATTGAATGACATCAAAACCAAGAATCCAAAAGGGATTATTCTGGATTTGAGATATAATGGAGGTGGCTATCTGGAAGGGGCCGTAGACGTACTATCTGGTTTTATTAAAGGAGAAAAACAGGTGGTATCAATTGAATATAGAGATGCTAAAAACAATGAAAAATTGAAAACTACTGGACTTCCTCAATTTCCAGAAATACCTTTGGTAGTTTTGGTCAATAAAGGAACGGCCTCTGCTTCAGAAATCGTGGCCTTGGCCATTAAAGATATGAAGCGTGGAGTGATTATGGGGACAACCAGCTATGGAAAGGGAACTGTTCAGGAAGTTGACCCATTGCCGGACGGTTCAAGCCTGCGCTACACCATTGCTAAATGGTATTCACCAAATGGCACAAATATTAATGGAGTTGGCATAGTTCCTGATCAGGTGATTGAAGTTAAGGATGAAGATTTCGATAAGAAATTTGATCGCCAATTGGATGAGGCAGTTAAATATCTAAAAAATCTTTAATAGCTAAGTCGATAACCAACACCGCGAATTGTTTCGATGCGAACTTTTTTGCTGAGGCGATGAACTTTGCGGCGCAGTGAACTGAGATGAACTTCTAGGGTATTACTGGGATTGATAACTTGGAAATCCCATACTAATTCCTGCAAGGCGTATTTGTTGATGACTTGATTAGGATAATTTTGCAGTATGCGCAGTAACTGGGCTTCTTTGCGGCGAATTGAGTGCTCGGCAGCACCTCCATTGATGGTCAATTGATTGAGGTCAATGGCGAGGTCAGCTATGCGAATTTGAGACGAATGGACATTTACTGGCATATTTGTATTTGATTAGAATAAATATATTTAAATCAACTCTTATAAATTGAGCCTTAGAAAAAACTAAATTTTTCTTGAAGTTAAGCAAGAGTTCGGTTAATATGCCCACGCTTTTCGACCTATAAGACTGTTTTAAGCCCGCGGAGGGATGGCAGAGTGGTCGAACGCGGCGGTCTTGAAAACCGTTAGGGGCGCAAGTTCCTCGGGGGTTCGAATCCCTCTCCCTCCGCCATTTTTAGGAATCAAAAAACCCATTTCTGAAGACTTTTTCAAAAATGGGTTTCGACATATCTGTAGATTATACCATTTAAAATCCAATTCTCAAAATTGGATTTTAACAAGCTGAGGCTATTTTCCTATTAAAACCGCTGGCACATAGCTATCTGGGGCATTTTCAACTTCTTCAGAGGTTGGAGGGATGGAATCTGACTTGTCTGCTACCTGAGTAATTGCCCAGGTATGCTGAGGATAAAATTGAGCGTATGGATGAGTTTTTAGATCTAATTTTGCTGGATCAGCAATTAGACTCAGTTTTGCAATTTTGACGCGTACTCCATTATGAACATTAGCTACCTCTGGGTTGAGCATGATGGTGAAGAAATTTTTTGTAACTATTGCCTCAGCTATTTCTCTACCTTCTGTTCTTACAGGCTGATCAAACTTGATGGTGTGATGATTGCTAATTGGCAGTGTGGCGGTACCACTAACCTCAAACTCTGGCGCATAAATATCGGTATCAAAAGGTTTAGTTTTTTTTACTGGTTGTGACTCTTGTTCAGTTGGGGAAGCACTTAAACTCATTGCCATGTTATTTACAATAATTAAAATACAAATAGACGCGTGAAAATATAGTAGCTTTGTATTTTTTTGCAATAAAAATTTAGCTGCTTAAATTATCAGATGCTGTTGTATTAGCGTAATGATTTTAGAAAAAAGTGGGGGAAATATTTTGCATTTTAAAAATGTTCATATTAGAATGCCGTGGCATTATACGGAGAGGTACCCAAGTGGCTGAAGGGGCGGGATTGCTAATCCTGTAGGAGGGTGTATGCCCTCGCGAGAGTTCGAATCTCTCTCTCTCCGCCATAAATTTGAGGCGGTATAGCCAAGTGGTAAGGCAGCGGTTTGCAAAACCGCCATTCCCCGGTTCGATCCCGGGTGCCGCCTCCAAATTTTCAATTAAAGAAAGCTAATTTCTAATTGCCCTTTGAGGGGCTTTTGTTATAATCCACTCAACCTAATAAATTTTAAAATTTAATTTCATTATGGAACATACAAATAAAACACCTGATGCGAATGAAATGATCAAACAAATGCAAATGATCAAATTCGGAGGTGTGTTCAACGCTGCCCTCGATGTGATCAAAAAAGAACCAGTTATGTTAATTGCAATATTCTTGGCTCCAATGATAGTCACTGGTCTTTTGGATGCTTATGTTTGGCCATTGGCACTCACCCCGCTTGCCGCTCAACCAATTGTTATGGCGGTTTTATCAGTGGTTTTCGCCGTAGTCGATGTGCTCATTGGTTTCTTTGGTTTTAGTATGCTGATACACGCTGTAGCAAAAGTATTTGGCGGTCACAAGATTGATCCTATGGCTACTTTCAACTTTGTAAAAACTCATTTTGTAAATGCAATTAAACTTGCTATCAAGATGTTTGTATTTACCGGTGCCTGGTTGATACTCGCATACTTTGTAGCGGTGATTGTCCTTCTCCCAATTGTTCCAGCTGTGGCCGGATTACTCGGTATGCTTTCTCCAATCGCTTTAATCGTTTATATTATTGTGTTTTTCAAGAAAATCATGCAGGCTTCAATGGGCTACGCAGTTTATTGGTCTGCTGATAAGCCAGCTGCAGAAGCTGCATTAAAGAGAAGTATTGAGCTCGGTACTGGTATTGAAATGACTCTTTTCGGTAACTACTTCTTGATGGGCTTGATAGGCGGTGTAGTAACTATGCTTCTCTCTGGAATCCTTGCTGCTGTCCTTGGTGTATTGGGCAAAGGTGCTCTAGCTATTGCTGCTGCTGCCGCTTCTGGTGTGGTAGGTGCTTTCTATGCCTCATTCCAATATTGCCTCAAAGGGCAAGTGGAGAAATTCCGTGGTGGTCATCATGCTTAATTTGAAATGATAAATAAAAAGACCGCTCCGAGGAGCGGTCTTTTTTGTTGTGCTGGCAAAGCCTTACATCCTCTCAAAAGTCACAATGCCGAGTAACTGCAAGCCATTTTGCAGTACCTGGGAGGTAGCGCGGACTAAGTTTAGGCGAGATTCGAGTAGATCTGGGCGCTCTGTTTTGAGTACTGGAACGTGAGAGTAGAAAGAATTGAAGGTTTGAGCCAGAGAATGGAGGTAATTGCTGAGGACATTTGGCTTATAATTTTGAGCTGCAAAGAGGATTTTGTCTGGGAAATGGGCTAATTCGCGGAGCAAGTCGTGTTCAGCCGTTAAACCGTAAATTGTAGCCTCTGCTTCAGCCGCTGCGGATTCGGCGGCGGATTTTTCAGCTTCTATATTGAATAGTGAAGTTTGATCAGTTGACTGAGCGACAGTTGGAGCTTCGTTGGATTTGCGCAGGATGCTCTTGGCGCGGGCCTGAGTATATTGGAGATATGGGGCGCTATTGCCTTCAAAAGAAAGTACTTTATCCCAATCAAAAATGAAATCAGATTCGGGAGCCTGAGCGAGCATGGCGTATTTTATAGAGCCAAGAGTGAGGCCCTGAGTGAGGTTCTTGAGCTCTGCTTCGCTGAAGTCATTATTAGTGCCTAATTTTTCTTTAACGAGCTCTTCGGAACGGCGGTAGCCTTCAGTTATTAAATCGCGCCCCTGAATGATATTACCCTTACGTGTGCTCATAGAAGCGTCGGCAAAAGACATGCGTCCATAGGAAATATGCTTGAATTCAGTTACTGGGAAAGTGTTGTCTTTGGCATGGAATTGATTGGCCAAAGCAAAGAGTTGCTGGAAGTGTAGCGATTGACCTGCGTCAACAACATAGACCATTTTTTTGAGTTCAGGCATTTCAGTGAGACGATCTTTGATGCTGGCCAAATCGCGAGTCATATATAGTGACGTGCCGTCAGCTTTTTGAATTACTGCTGTTGGAAGTTTTTCGGCTTCGAAGTTGGCGACAAAAGCACCTTTCTCACCTTCAGTGATTAGGCCAAACTGCTTGCCCTGATCGAGGATGGCCTGGAATTTGTCATTGTATTTGCTCTCTGGATAGCGCTTTTGATGTTCAACGCCAAGAGTTCGATAAATAGTGTCGAGGTCGCGTTGGCTAACAGCAATAATCCATTGCCAGAGTTCGAGATTTTCACTGTCACCTGTTTCAAGTTTGCGGAATTCTTCACGTGCGGCGTCTTCCAAAGCGGGATTTTTTTCAGCTTCCTCGTGAAATTTTACATAAAGTTTGAGGAATTCATTCATCGGGTCTTTCTCTACTGTGTCGCGATCACCCCAATTCTTATAAGCATAGAGCGTTTTGCCAAATTGTGTACCCCAGTCTCCCGGAAAATCAGCAGTGACTACTTGGAAGTTCAAAGCGCGATAGAGACTAACCAAAGTTTGGCCAATAATCGTAGTTAGGAAATGATGCGTGCCAAAAGGCTTAGCCATGTTGAGTGATCCAAATTCAATCATGATTTGTTGACCATGACCGATGTCTTGACGACCAAATTGTTCCTTCTGGACAAGGATTTGAGCGAGAACTTTTTGATAATAATCTAGATTGAGACGGAAATTGATAAAACCAGGTCCGACTATTTCTACTGTTGTTAGTGGCCCATTTTGAGCAGTGTTGCGTTCCAGAATTTCAGTGCGAACTGCTTCAGCAATAGTCTGAGGAGCCTGACCAACCAGTTTGGTAAGTTTCATGGCCAGATTACTGGACCAATCACCATGTGATGGATCTTTTGGGGTTTCGATATCGGCCTGGAAGTCCGCAGTCTGCTCTGGAAACAGTTTTTTAGCTGAATCGGTCAGCCATTTTTGGAGGAGATTTTGAGCTGGTTCGAAATCGCTAACTGGAGGGGAAGGAAGGGTTTCTGGTTCTGCAGATACTGGAGTTTCTTCGATTACTGGCGGTCTTTCTGGATGATTGGCACGATAAATTAATTCTTTTTCTGAAGTGTAACCTAGGTCAACCTCAGAATGTTCGGCGTCGAGATGATAAACTTCGGAGATTTGTGAGTTGAAGTATTTGCTGACATGAACATTGATTTCTGAAATGAGGCGATCAATTTCCTCATCTGGAAGGCCGGCCAGGTTCGGGAACCAAATAGCGACGTGCTTAGTTTGGTTACTGAAATCCAGCTCGGGCGTTTTTTTGCCTTTTTTAGGCTGATATAAATCGAGCAGTATATCTGTTTCGGTTTCATCGAGGTCGGCTCCGTGAATGGGCAGGAAATATTTGAGCGAGAGGAGATTAACCAGATTGGTTAAATTATCTTTGCCTTCAATGTCTTTGCCATTTTGAATTTTCTTGATTTTGGCCCCGAGTACATAGCTTTCTGTGAAAATTGAGCCGTCTTCGAGCGACTGTTCAGTGACCTGGTTGAGTAGGTCTCTTTTATCGATTTTCTTTAATTCATTTTTTGCTACTACAGCGGCTCCCCTAACCAATTGGCCGAGATTAGAAATTTTACGGAGATTATTGACGTTTTTAATCAGAACAACTGTATAGTTTATTCCCGGAAAGTGCTTGATGACACTTGAACTAAGGCGGATTTTCATATTTTGATGATATTTGCTTATGCCGATTATAAAGATTTTAAGCGTTTTTAAAAGGCTTATTGCTGCGCAGAAATGCTTATTTTGACATTTGAAGACTGTTTGTCAAGCATAGATACCTAGTAAATTTGGCTCACGGCCTTCTTTTTTCGGTCATTTTGTGATACAATACTAAGATTTCAATAAAAATAAATAAATGGAAACCAATATGACAAAACATTTAAGATTATTTAGAGTGATGGCTCTCATGGTTATGACAACCTGTGTGGCAGCCAGTGCAGGAATGGCTTTCGCTGCTGATGAAACGCCAATCCCAGAGACAAAAACTGTGGCAGCGGCTGACGTAACCTATCCAGCTGATGTAGATGGAGTAAAGGCTGTTGCCGGCGATAAGACGGTTACTCTAAGCTGGAATACCGCGACAGATAATGTCGGTGTTACTGGTTATAAGATCTTCTATGGACCAAATTCAGTCAGCAATGACGGTGCAAGTTATACTATGGGCCCTGTCGATGTCAAAAATGTTCTCACTTATGATGTGAAGAATTTGGAAAATGATAAGACTTATTACTTTGCGGTAACTGCTTATGATGCTGCTGGTAATGAAAGTGAATTCTACAGCACTGAAGTTAGTGCAACTCCAAAAGTTGCGGGGAGCGCTGCGGCTGATGATAAGGTCGCTCCAAAAGTTGTGAGCGCTGCGGCAGTATATAAGAATACTGTAAAAGTTACTTTCTCTGAAGCAGTACAACTTCCAGCTACTAAGCCAGAAACTGCTTTCTCAGTAAAAGAAGACTTCTTGAATCTCGCACTTGGCGTGACTAAGGCAGAAATGGACAAAGTTGATCCAACAAACAAAACAGTAGTACTAACAACAGCTGATCAAAAGAAAGCTGCTAAATATGTACTTACTGCTGGTATTCAAATGAAAGATTTAGCCGGCAATCCAATTGTGAGCGGAACTAGCGACACAGCTACTTTCACAGGTACTGACGCAGTACAAGACACTGTGAAGCCTGCCGCTGACACTACGGCTACTGACAAAACTGCTCCAGCTTTTGTTTCTGTAAAAGCCTTGGATGGTAATAATATTGAAGTAACTTTTTCCGAACCAGTGGTATTACTCGCTGATGCAGTTAAAAACTTCATCGTTACTGACGCTGCGGACAATACAAAGATCACTAATGTGAAAAAAGTTTCTGTATCTGGAAATGGCACAAAAATTACTTTGAACACTGACAATCTTGAAGCCAAGAAATACAATTTAATTGCTCTCAAGATTAAGGATGTGGCAGGCAATGAATTACCTACTGAGACCAGCGCTACTACTTTTGATGGAGTAGCTCCAACAGCTACAGACAAGCCAACTACTGACACTGAAAATACAAAAGTTGCAGAAGCTGCATCTGATTTGATGGCTAAAGCAATGGCTAACATGATGGTAAACCTCTCCTGGAAGCCAAATGCTGACAAGCTCGCTGGTATGGCCAACTTTGTTGTCTATATGTCAGCTGATAAAGGCGTAACTTATGGTGACGGTGTAGTACTTGGTAAAGACGCTAAGAGCTATGACTTCTCAAGTCTCAAGGAAGATATGGTTTACTATTTCAAACTCACTACACGTGATGCCAATGGTAAAGAAAGTGAAGGTTTAATCACTTCACTCATTCTCCCAAAGACTGGCCCAGAAATTGCTTTTCTCTTCATGGGGTCTGCTGGTCTCGGAGCCTTCTTCACCAGAAAGAAGAAGAAATAGATATTGGTGAAACCCTTTGCTGGGTAACATTTTGAACATTCGAAAAATCTGTACAGAATTCTGTACAGATTTTTTTAGTGAGTGTGGAGAGGCTGCGAAAGAGACGAGTTTGGAAATTTCAGCAGCTGTTAATCTGAGATTGATAGTCTGGCTGCATGAAAAAATGGATAATGATTATTGGTGCAGTGACTATTTGGCTTTTTGCCTGGGCTATTCTGGGACTGCCTGATGGGAAGCTCAGAGTGTGGTTTTTGGATATTGGACAAGGGGATGCGATTTTGATGCGGCTGCCTGCTGGAGAATGGGTGATGGTTGATGGCGGGCCAGATGCCAAAGTTCTGGATTGGATGGGAAGGATTATGCCTTTTTATGAAAGACGATTGGAACTAGTGATCAATAGCCATCCGCATGCGGATCATTTAAATGGCTTAGTGGAGGTCTTGGCGCGCTATGACGTGGAGAATTTGTGGATAAGTGGTGTGAAATATAATTATGCTGGTTATCAGAAAATGCTGGAGGAAGCAGCGGATGCTGGAACGCGGATTGTTTACACTTCTGGGAAAGACGCCCGCATAGGAAAAGTTGGCTTTGATTTGATTTACCCACAGCGCAGCTTGCAGGGAGAAGGGATGGAAAATGTGAATAATAGTTCAATTGTTTTTCGTTTGATTTATGCCGGGCAGCGGATTTTCTTCAGCGGAGATTTAGAGGAACAGAAAGAAACAGAGCTGATGCGTGTGAATGGACTGAATTTAGAATCGGACATTTTAAAAGCTGGACATCATGGCTCGAAAACCAGCAATACTGAAGAATTTGTGCGCAGAATTGGACCAGAATATGCGGTGATTTCCTGTGGAGTAGACAATAAATTCAAGCATCCATTTCCTGGAACATTAGAGAGATTTGGAAGAATGGGAATGACGGTTTACCGGACAGACCTGGATGGGACTGTGGAGGTAGAGATTGGCGAAGATTTAAAGATTACTTCTTCATAGCTACTCCGATCTTCCACATCCCCTTTTCGCGGAAGGCTTCGATGCTTTGGCGTTTGGCGGCGTTGAGGAGGGTCTGTTTGGATTTGCCAATGGTTTCGGAAAGTTGAGTAAGTGGGATGATATTGAGGGCTTTTAGATAAGCCAGACGTTTATGGAAGGATTCCATTAAGAGCAGCCAGAGAAGATCTTCCAGTCTTTTGGTTTTGCGGCTTTGATCGTATTCTTTGAGGGCCTGGTAATATTCCTTTTTTTCTTTATCGCGGAAAATGATGGGTGGGAGACCAAGCTCGATTAACTGGATATTGGTGAGGATGCGGCCGATGCGACCATTGCCGTCATTGAAGGGGTGAATATGTTCGAATTGGAGATGGAAGCGGGCGATTTTTTCTAAAAAATAACCGTTCAAATCGTCCTGATAGTCACTGATGTTTTTCTCCAACAATGCATCTACATGTTCAGGAGCAGGAGCGATGTGATTACCAACTTTGACGTATTCATTTTCCTGGCGGAAGCGGCCAGCAATTTCGTCACTGATACCAGAGATGAGCATGTGATGCAGAAAGAGAATGAAGTCCAAACTAAAGTGTAAATGTCCTTTTTTCTGTCGAATATAATCAGTGACGCGGGCGAGATTTTTGGCTTCGAAAACTTCGCGCAAACTGACTTTGCGGGAAACTTCCATTTCGAGGAGAATTTGTTCAGTTTCCTGAAGAGAAAGCGTGGAGTTCTCGATGGCATTGGAATTGTAAACACCTTCAGGAATTTCAGCGTCATCTATCATACGAAGAAGTGCGTCTTTGCCCTTCTTTAATTGGTCGTACTCGGCTTTCAGATCGGCTATTTGTTTTCTGGCGGCAGGTAATAGCATTGATTTTCGTTAATTTATGTCTATATTTTAGAGGATTAACGATTTCTTGTCAATATTTCGTGAATTTAAAATGTTTTATATGCACATTCACGATTTTTTGCAGTGTGGTTTATCGTTAATCATGGTTAATTTTGACCAGTATTCACGATTTTTACAGGTCAACACGGCGAATCTTGGCGCCGAGGGCAGTGAGCTTGCCTTCGATATTTTCATAGCCACGATCAACGTATTTGATATTAGAAATTTCAGTGGTTCCTTCAGCAACCAAACCTGCCAATACCATAGCAGCGCCAGCACGGATGTCGATGGAAGCAATTGGCACACCACGTAGGCGGGCTTTGCCTTTGATGGTTGCTTGATGTGGATTTAAGATTTGAATCTTAGCGCCCATTTTCTCCAGTTCAGTGAGGTAGTTGAGGCGCCCTTCGAAAAGAGTTTCGAAAATTTGTGATTCACCTTCGGCCTGAGTAAGTAGCACTGAGAAAGGCGCCTGGAGATCGGTAGCAAAAGATGGATATACCGCTGTACGAACCGCTGTTGGAGCTTCGAACTTTTCTGTCGGATGAACTGTTACTGCATTTTCTTCGAGCGTGAATTTGGCGCCCATTTCTTCTAATTTCTGCCAAAAACTTTCTAATTGCCAAGTTGGAATTCCCTCAATGCGAACTTCTCCACCAGTGATGAGACCAGCAATAGCGAAAGTACCTGCTTCCAAATAATCTCCTGTTACACTGTACTCTGTACCATGCAGCTCAGTCACACCTTCAATAGTGAGGAAGTGCGTGCCTATACCGCTGATTTTCGCCCCCATTGTATTGAGAAAATTACAGAGATCCTGAACATGTGGTTCAGCAGCAACCAGTTTCAACTCTGTTTTGCCAGGTGCTACAGCGGCCAGCATGATGGCATTTTCAGTAGCCGTAACAGACATTTCCGTCATCAAAACATTGGCGGCGGCCAGTTTTGGTAAGCGCATATGAATGCGTTCATCAGAGCGAATTACTTCTGCTCCGAGTTTTTCCAAAGCGTAAGTATGGGCATGTGCAGAACGTTTTCCGAGTACGCAGCCACCAGGGAAGCTCAAATTGAGTTCGCCGAGACGGGCCAACATTGGACCGAAGAGCAGGATGGAAGCACGCATCTTGTTGATCAGAGAATCGTCAGCACCTTCATTTTTTAGTTCGGCAGCTTCGATAGTGACAGTGTGATCTACGAAAGAAGTTATGACGCCAAGTGAATTGAGAATTTGCAAAAGTGCATTTACATCACTAATTTGCGGGACATTGTGCAGAGTTACTTTTTCTTTGCTGAGCAAAGCCGCACAGATAATAGGAAGAACGGCGTTTTTTGAACCACTAACTTTGACAGTACCATTAAGCTTCTGTTTGCCTTCAATTATAAACATATTTTCAAAATAAAGTGGCTGGATTATAGCCGAAGGGGGGAGCTTTGTGAAGATTTATTGCATTTGTTTGAAATGCCAGGCTTCAGCTATCTCAGCCTGTCCAGGCTGATCCAAGTTCTTGAGATCAGCAATAGTGAGTGCAACTTTTAGTAGCTGCACCTGAGCTCTTGGGGACAGTGATTTTTGCTGGGCAAGATTTTGCAGATAATTTTCTGAGGCTTCATCTAACTTGATGTATTTAGATAGATTGATCGAAGTTATTTCGGAATTGTTGCGCAACTTGGAATTTTGGAAACGACGCTCCTGACGTTCACTAGCTAATTGAATTTCAAATTTGATTTGATCGAGTGACTTTTCCACTTTGGTTGTTTTGAGTAGTGGCCGCGTCAAGCGTATCGATAAATCTATGCGATCCAGTAATGGTCCAGAAAGTTTTTTACGGTAATTCAAAATAGTTTGAGGGCTGCAAATACAGGGTTTTTCAGTGTCGCCATAATTCCCACAGGGACATGGGTTCATGGCTGCGACCAGGGTAAAACCTGCTGGAAAAATAGTTTGACGATTTTGCCTGGAGAGATGAATTTCACGGCTCTCTAAAGGTTGTCGCAAAACTTCCAAATGGCTGCGCGGAAATTCTGGAAGCTCATCCAGAAATAGTACTCCATTGTGTGCTAAGGAAATTTCACCGGGCTTGAGCGGATTACCTCCACCAGTAATACTCGATAAACTAGCGGTATGATGGACTTCGCGAAAAGGGCGAGTCTGAACCAATGGTTGCTCTGAACTAAGTTTGCCACAGGCAGAATAAATACGCGTGGTTTCAAATATTTCAGTTTGTGAAAGAGGTGGCAAAAGTTCAGCCAGTGATTTGGCCAAAATAGTTTTACCAATACCAGGTGATCCATACATCAATATATGATGCCGGCCCGCCGCCGCGATTTGCAAGGCATGCTTGGCTTCTGATTGGCCTTTAATCAAATCGAAAGTCGATTCAGTTTGAATTGCTATAGTTGGGCGTTTTGGTTTGGGAATTTGTGGTTGAGACTCTCCATTTAAAATTTTGATCACTTCGGCCAATGTTGTCACTGGGATGAGCTCTGGTCCCTTGACCAGATTGGCTTCAGCAAAATTTTCCAGAGGCAAAATAATTTTCTGCCAATTATTTTCACGGGCAAATAGGGCAATGGAGACAGCATTTTGAACTGGCCGCAGGGAGCCATTAAGCGCTAATTCTCCAACAAATAAAGTGTCATGACAATTGGCTTCGATTTGCCTTGAGGCGACCAGCAATGCAACTGCTATGGGTAAATCAAAAGTTGGCCCATGCTTGCGTAGTGACGCAGGAGCCAGGTTAATAATTTTCTTTTGTTGAGGGTAAACTGCTTTAGTAGTTTTGATCGCTGAGCGAATTCTTTCGCGCGATTCCATGACCGAAGTATCCCCCAAACCAACAATGGTGAAAGCTGACATGCCGGGCAAAATATCGGCTTCTACTTCTACTAATTGACCATTCAATCCGTCGACCAAACAGGAAAATATTTTTACCGGCATAGAAATTGCTTTAGAAATTTAGGCCAGTGTAACGAGTGGAGATGAACGGAAGATTAAATTTTGCTAAAATTTAGACTATTTTAATTCTTCAATCATTGAATCGAAAATGCGACGATGTTCTTTATTTTCTCGACTGAAATAGGTCCTATTACTTAATAACACTCCAGCTTTGCCGTTGCCTCTGTTGATTGCTATAAGACAGCCAGAAAAACCTGGGTGGCAATAAATACCCTGATCTGAGGTATTCCCTGAATAAGTCCTACCCCACCAGCCAATGGACTGGGAATTAATCCCACCATAGTTTTTAAATACTTTATCCTGGGTTTCGATAGTCAATATGTTTTGTTTAAGCCACATTTCAGCAAATTTTGCTAAATCATTTGCTGTAGAAAAAATACCTGCATTGCCTGCTATCCCACCTAACAGTTCTGCTGATTCATCTTGAGTAATGCCCTTTTTGAGTCTGCCCAAATAATTCTCGCTGGCAACTAAACTGAAGCTAGCTGTCTGTGCCCCTGTAGTCGTTTTATTTAAACCAAACTCTCTGAAGAAATTTTGAAAAACCTGATCAAGTGATTGGCCAGTTACACGCTCAATAATAAACCCTAGATAAACATACCCCAAGTTATGATAATCAATGTTATTTATACGCTCAGCAGGGGCTGTTATATCAATTAATTTTCCTTTGAAGTCATTAGGAAATTTTGCTCTGTACTCTGAAAGCATTAAATCAAATTTGACTCTATGTGTCAGCAAATCAATTATCTCAACTTTTGAATCTTTAAAGTTACCTAGAAATTCGCCGACCCTTTGAAATATATCGATTTTTCCTTCTTCCATCAGCCTAAGAATTACAGTGGCAGTGAATAGCTTGGTTACTGAAGCTATGTCAAAAAGGGTATTTTCATCGATAGGGTTTTGAGAGATGGCGTCTTCAGTACCCAAGATAAATGTCTGTCTGTTCCCTGAACTGTCTATGATTAAAGAAGAAACGGCGGTTACACCAGAATTTAGATAATCTCTTAATTCTTCATGGTAGTTAATTGATGTTTTGTCTATTGATCTATTTTTCATAAACTTTTGAGATAAAGTCTCCCTTTTATAATTCCATATTTATTAACTTTGGGCACGTAGAATTTTTTCCCAAGTAAATCCTCAAATACAGATTTTCCAATAAGTAGCGAAAGCAAATAGGCGATAGCTTCTGGAGTTAGATGTCTTCCATCTTCTTGAAAGTAAGAGTGATGGGATAGCAGCTCGTATTCAGGAAAATAACTAACTTTTGTACAAACTACACTTTTACATGCATTTACTAAGTTTGATTTTGATTTATTACTTGCAGATACAATGTCTTTGTTTAAGCTTGAATACTTTAATGGGACAGGTGAAACAGTAAATGTAACATTTATATCAAGCTTTTCATTACAGATTTTCATAGTTTTGGATAAGCAACGTGATAAGGAAGCTAAACCGGCCAGTCTAACACCATATTCTTTATTTATTTGATTTAAGGGTAGTTCAATTGGAACTCGATTCATTATTGTATTTGTTTCTTTATGAAACCACACTTCTGCTAAACCAAAAACCAATACTAAGTTTTTTAGTTTTAAAAGTGTTTTAAGTGCTTTTCTATCAAATAGCTTGTTTTTATGCCTCAATTCTTCAAGACTTTCGCCCCTTATCCAGCTTCGCCATGGGTCGCAAAAGATAGTTATTCCATTCTTTTTGAATTTATAGACTCCAAACTCCCACTTATTTGATTTATCTATTAGTCTTTCAAGTTCTGAATAAATAGAAAAAGGATTATAAAATATTCCCCAAATATTTTTAACTTCACCTCCGTATACACGTTTTATAAGACGACTCAAATTTCTTGCATCACAGCTACCAAGTACTAATGTTGTAGATATGTCTTCTATGCTGAATCTATTAAGCATATTACTACTCCATTCAGATTTAAAAATTGAATTAGTTTTATACATTTAAGATAAGATTATATTGGCTCCGATAGATTTAAGTTTTAAAAAGAGATTTTCGTAACCTCGTTCAATCTGCTCATAGTTGTGCACGAAAATTCTCTTTTTCAGACCAAGTGAGGCAACAACTAGTGAAGCACCTGCACGTATATCACTTGCATGAACAACCAACTCTTTAATATTAACTTTATCCATGATCATGTAAGCTGAATCATTGTTTTTGAAAAGAAAACCTAATTTTGCCAGCTCTTTTAGATGAGACTCTCTTTTGTCGTAAATTTTATCTATGATTTCGTTACCCCCACCTAAGCATCCTAATGCACTGCAAATAATGGGGCCTATATCTGAAGGTAACGCTGGCCAGACGTCCAGAACATAAGTTTTCCTTGGATTGACAGTATTCTGACAATCAAACCTAGAAACCTTGAACCCAATGTTTTGAATTTTTACATGTAGGTCATTTAAAAAAGCTTTTACAGATTTTGTTAGCTTATAATTTGATAACTCTATAGTAGATCTTGTAGATATTGCAGCGCATATGAAAGTAATTGTTTCAGTTAAATCTGGTTCAATGGTTGCTACTATTAGCTTATTTATTGGTATTTGTTTTTTAACTTTTATAATAGTTACTTTTCTTCTTTTTTTGTCTAGAATTACCTCACTGCCTAGTTTCTTGAGAATTTTGCAGACAGTTAAAATAACTGGCTCGATAGCAATATCAGTTAGAATTACTTTTTTACTTATTTGGAGGGAACTAAAAAGTGCACTACAGGTAACTCCTACACTTGGTCCAAACTTAGATTTACAGGAGAACCGCAGAGTTCTTTTTTTTGATTTTAATTTGGACTTTATTGAGTTATTGGTTTGTTTTACAGTTATTCCTAAACTTTTAGCTAATTTAAGATGTAAATCTATCGGTCTAAATGTAAAATTACACCCTCTAGGCTTATAGAAAGTAGCAAATTTATTTTTAAGCACTGCTCCTGGCAACAAACATATACTTGCTCTGGACTTTGATAACTTTTGAAAGTTTACTTTGGCGTTTTGTAGGTGAATAACTCTTAAGTTGTTCTTATCTATGAATATTTTTTTAATACCTTCTTCTTCTAACCATTCGATTATGAAAATAGCATCTCCACACAAGCTAGCATTTTTTATTAACAAATCAGACTCAATGAAAAACGACATTAAGAGTACATGTACTGTACTAATCTTATCTCCTGATATGTGTACACGGCCTAAAAGTTTATGTCCTCCCTGTATCCTTAAGCTAGGCATAGTATTTAATTAACGATTCACTTATTTAGAGCTCATTAACAACTAATTGTAGTTAATATTAAATCATTTTTATATTAAAATGTATTAGAAAATTGTTACTTTTGAATGAAATTGAATTGGAAAGAGTAATTGCCCTTTAAGTTTAGGGCTGCTAAAATACTTTTGCACAAAAACAAAAAAGTGAAAAATCCAAAAAACTTTCTACAAAAAACTTCGCCCGCTTTATCGATAATGTTGTCGGTGGTTTTGATTTCAGTAATCGTACTTTTTTCAATTGGCGTTACCACAATTGTGGTTGATTCTGCCAGGCAGGGAGCCAATGTCAGACAGGGAACTACTGCTTATTATGCGGCGGAAGCTGGTATTGAGCAGGCACTTTGGGTGAATAAAAAACTGACTGACACAGGGTCCTCGATTGGCGCCAATACCAATGGCAATTTTGATTCAGCAACTACTTTCAAAATTCAGGGAACACCGAAAAATTTCACCGAACAAACAGTTAATGGCAAATACATTGTTCCTTTTCCCTGGACTGGAAATGCTCCCTGGCATGGAGAAGCTTCCGTTCCTCAAGGTGGTTGCAATCCAGAAAAACCGCCGACCCGCATTGGAACTGGTAGTTCTAAAACTTTTAAAGGCATAGGAATTGCCGGAGCAGAAGTGACACTTTATGAAATAGACCATCCCTGCAATTGGAATAGATTAAAAGTTGGAGAAAAAGCCACTATTCCGCTTTATAGTATAAACACCGCAACTTCACCGGCAACAATAACCAATTACGATGACTTCCGTTTGCGCATACGGCTGCCCTGCAAAGAAGGTGCTGAAATTTGTGCCCCGCAAGACAGACTGGAGCTAAATTGTTTTGACAAAGGCGACGATGAGAAGAAGTGTGTGGGGGGTGGATTTTATGCTGGCAGTGATAAATATCGTGGAGAAATTGTGATGCTTTGGGAAATCAATGCTGAAGGAGCGACGCCTGGA
>CAUJDC010000056.1 GCA_963169815.1 Patescibacteria group bacterium
CTGCCTCCACCCGTAGCTCCAAAAACAGCAATTAATTTTCCCGGAGTTTTTTCCTTATAAAGTTGCAAAAGTTTTCCGAGACTCTCAGCTGTATGAGCATAATCAACTATTACCGGAAAAGGTTGACCAGCATCAATTTGCTCAAAACGACCTGGCAAAGTAGTAACTTTTTCCAAAGCTCTTTTAATCACATCTGGCGCAATACCATTCGCCAAAGCCGCACAGGAGGCGGCAACGGCATTATAAACACTGAACTCTCCAGGCATATCCAGCTTCAAATCAACCTGACCATTTGGTACATGCAAAGTGAAAGCAGAACCAGTTTGAGAATAAGTAATGTTATTTGCATAGCAAGTACCACCCTTCAGCCCATAACTGTATTTGCGATCCGCCAGGAATTGGTCAAAATAGGCAAAATTGGGATCATCTTGATTCAGTACGCTAACTTTTTGAATTTTTGGCTTACGATCAGATCTATTTAAGCGAGAAAATAAAAGCCCTTTCGCTCTCATATACTCCTGAAATCCACCATGATAATCTAAATGGTCTTCGCCGAGATTTGTTAGCACAGCTGTATCAAAATTCACACCCCAAACTCGATTTTGAATCAAAGAATGAGAAGAAACTTCAATTACAGCAAATTGGCAGCGCGCATCAACCATTTCTCTCAGAGTTTTCTGCAAAAAAAATGGACTTAAAGTAGTCATTTTGCTTTCATTCAACCATTTGCGATCGGCAACCTGAAAATTCGTTGTGGAAGTGAGCCCAACTCTATAACCAGCCTCTTCGAGGATTTTGGCAATCAAATTAGTTGTTGTAGTTTTCCCCTTAGTCCCAGTAATACCGATGACTGTGATCGAATTGGAAGGAAAACCATATCTAGCAGTAGCCAACATAGCCATCATTTTATGATAAAGCAGCCTGACAGGATGTCGGTCTGGAATGGCATTTTTTAATGAATGAAGAAAACCTTTAGCCATAATTTATTTATTACTTGTCTCAGCAGATGGCATTGGCAACAAACAAAGTGCGACCATTAGCCAAAATAAAACTGCCAAATCATTTTTGAAGAAATATGTGTCCACCATACCATGCAAAAGCATAACTACAAACATAGTGACGCCAATCAGTCTAAAATACTTTTGCTCAAATCCTTCTGCAGACCAAACACTAAAGAGCATTTTCGCAGCCAAAAAAGCAAATAGCAAAACCCCAACTAGCCCCAAGTTCAAGTAAAAAGCCAAGAAAGTATTATGCGGATGAAGCATAATCAATTCATAAGGCTGATGCCCCAAAATCTCCTTGGAATCCAAATCATATCTTGATTGAAATTGCCCAAGCCCTAAGCCCAGTACAGGATTTCTCTTAACCTCCTCAAAAGCTACTTGATATAGCTGTAGTCTGACGCTGCTGGAACTTCTTTCTTTAAATTCAGTAAATAATTTCCATTTTTCAGTGTTTACAAACAGGGCAAAAGCAGCCACCAAAGCGATCCCAGCAAACACCAAAAGCATCGCTCCAATCTTCTTCAAAATCTTAAATTCAAAATTTTTATTGAATTTTTGAAGTAAATGCCAGCTATAGGAAAAAAACATCAAGAGTGACAAGATCACTGCCCCAATCGCCGCATATGACTGCGTCATCAGCAATGTAACGGTATAGAAAAGCGCCAGTACAGTTCCAATCACAAATCTAGTTGGCTTAAATCCAAACAAGACTCCTCTCACTATCAAGACCCAAAGGGCCGCCACACCCGGCGCCATGTACATAGCCAAATAGTTGGCATTTATAAATGGACCGGAAGCTCTACCGTCAGCGGTGATAAAGTCGCCAGAAACATACTGATAAAAGGCCCAAAACGCTAGCGGCAGAATTGAAAATAAATAGGCATAGAGAGAGTTGAACAAATCTTTTTGAGTGCGCACCGAATACCAGAGCATCAGCAAGTAAAGATATGGAACAACAAGCCAGCCTTTAAAAATTCCCAGGGCTATTTTTTCCGCCTCAAAAACAGTATTACCATCAGCCAAAACCTGAGTGGATGGCACGATCAAAACTCCAACAACCCCGGCAACTAAAAAAAGGCCACTCAAAGTAACAAAAACTTTATCAAGCTTGAACTTTCTTTTTTCAATAATCCAAACTATCAGCTGCCAAACAAATAAACCCAGTATCGCTACTTCCAAAAAATTGAAAGGCAAACCATTCAAATTAAATTTAACCAGATAAAGCGGCCAGATTAAAGGCAACAGATAAAGCCAGAACTGAGGTTTCAACCACTTGGCCATTTTTATGCAGCTTTATGTTTTTCCAACTGTTGAGCGAGTTTTGGTTCAATCAAATCAATCCCCTCCTCCACGGTAATACATGCCGTCTCAGCTCGTAGATCTGCTCCTGGCACATGCACACTAACAGACATCTGAATTTTCGCGTCAGAAGAAATATTCTCGCTGTATTCCACATCTACTTTTGCCCAAACAGATTCGTCCAACATAGCTTTGTAACGGGTCAGACTTTCCAACTTACCTGAAATGTAATCCTTCTGATTGTCAGAAAGATGAAGATGTTTTTGATGAAAATTGATTTGCATATTTTTTAAATTATTGTGCTGTATATTTATTTAAGCAATTGACTATTAGCGAAGTCAGCAGGAAGAAAACCCATATTTTGCCCTTGATCATTTGCATTATAGGGATTTTCAGAAGAAAAGCCAGACGGTTGGCATTGACTTGAGTGAGATAGTTAGGGGCAGGTTTGCGATTTTAAGCCATTTTTGCTATAATATAGAGATTTAATTTCATCAAAGCTATGGCTAAAACAAACACAAAAACATCATTCGCAAAGAGGGTTGAAGCGAGTCAGCAAAAAGAAAATGTCTGGCAATCCTTCAGCTCAGAAGCCAAATTCAACGCTAAAAGCATGGTTAAAAGTTTGGAAGAATTAGCCAACGTAACTTTCCCAGCCGATGCCTACCACAGCAATGCTTATCAGGAAGCCATTGCCAAATCGCTAACTGAAACCATTTCTCCAGAAGTTGGTGTCAATGATTTCTGGAAGGCAATGGCCGATGCAGGCTGCAAAACACTGCGCATCGAAGCAGGTCATTTGAACTTCTACGCTGGCAAGGAAAAACTCGACATCACTCCTTACACTCAGCCAATCGTCTTCGAAGCCCACTCTAGTTACTACCGCCAAAGACTTGTCGAGCGCGAAGCCCGCATTCTGGAAGCTAAACGCCAATTACAGGAACTTTTAAAAGAAATTCACCGTCGTTAATTAACCAGCCACTAAGGCTCAAACAAACAATAAAAAACATAAGCTAAAGACCATGAGACCATTCGACAAAAAAACACTCTTCCTGAAAAACTGCCTGGGACTAAACAATCCTGATAGCATTCTAGAAAAGAGATTAGCTTTCGAAACAGGTCAATCCGAAAAACCAAAAGAAGAGTCACCAGAAAAAAAGACACCTCCTATCGACTTATATAGTACGGATTTCGATAATAAAAATTTCGAAGCTGAAAAACAGGCAGAATTCAAAAATGATCTCGCCGCGTCTGTAAAAGATATCATCAATAAAGTTGAAGGGCGTGATGAAAGCAAAAAGAGCCAGTTAAGCTCAGAGTTCACACGTGGTTTATCTGAATCAGTTGTTGCAAATCTACCTAGTATCGCTGCACTTGTTACAACAGTTGATCCAAAGCTGGCTGAAGAAGGCCTCTCTGGCAAGGTAAAGGCAGAAAACGGTAACGACTATATGGCCCGCGTATTGCGGGCTCTCAAATGTAATAAGTTAGGTTTGGTTTATGACAAAACTGACGACAAGCTCAAATTTAAGTTCTATGGAGAATCAGGAGAAATCAAATTCAAGGATGCAAGCATCAAGATTCAGTATATCCCAGAAGCACTTGATATTATGATAACAAAAGAAGTAGTTAAAGAAAGTTATGAATTTAAATTGGATGGTAAATCCTTTATTAGTCAGGAGGAATTCAAAAAAAAAGTTAATTCCGAAACACACACAGTTCCAGTCGAAGGTGATCGTGTAATAATCGACCGCTACCCTATTACACTTAAGGCTACCTATAAAAAGCTTAAAGAAAGCGACGCAGCAGCACAGTTCTACACAGAAGACAATCAACTACTATATCTAATTGGTGGAGATAATGTTACATATTATCCAATACAAAAGGCTACACCAGGTGAAGCCAATGAAGTAAAAGTTGGCAACGAAACTTACCTGGTACTCAAACAAATTGATACAACTGCATCATATCTTGATGTGGCAAAAGCTATTATTAACCATGAGCCTGGCAAAGGAGCCACGCTGAATGGTAAAGAAATCCTCGATGCAGACACAGTCGAGCGTATCAAAAAAACATCTATCAGCCTTCCTGAATATGCAGAGCTTTTGATGAAAAGTCATGAAGCGATCAGTTTTACAACCAATCGTTTACCAATAGTACTCCCTACCAACAACCTGGCCAGAAAAGCCGCTGTTCAAAAAGGTAAAGAAGAAGAAGCTTTCGAAGTCACCAGAGACTCCGCAATTAAAAAAGGTAAAGAAGCTGCAGAATTTGCATTCCATGGCATAATTACAGAAATTCAAAAAACTATTCCAGCGACAAAACAGGCTGAATTCAAAGCTTTAACTGAAACATACGGAGCTAAAATAAATGCAGCCAAAACTGGCGAAGAAATTACCAGTATTTTGGCTAAATACGTAGCAGAGGTTGACGACTACTTCAGCAGTTCAGGATGGACAAGAAAAATCGCTAAATCTCTAGAAGAATCAATGGACCAAGGTAAAGACAATAAAGATGGTTCATGGTACAGAATGTGGTCAAAAGAAAATCCAAGCTCTCAGAAAGTGATGAGTGCCATCGAGACATATTCGGATATTTTCAAAGGCTACAAAGGTAATATCAATAAAGTAAGAGACACAGTTTATGACTTGATCAGAACAGGCAATGACTCTCAATTCGACTCCAGTGATATCATCAAGTATTTCAATATCAAATTACCTGATGGGCTGGATTACGACCAGGTCCTTGGTTTGGCAGCTTCACCAGACATGAATGCATGGAATATCAATATTTCTGGCAAAAACGCTCTCGAATATCAAAAAGTATGTCGCCGCATCGTAGCTGCTATTGAAACAGTTGCAGATGCTCTCAGCAAGCTCGATCCTAGAACCAATCAGGCGATTGGAGTTCATCAATATGAAAAACAACTAGACGGAGAACAGCTCAAAACCAATAGAGAAAAAGATCTAATTAAACTCATGGATCTATTACAGATTGATTCAGCTTCCTCAATAACTAAATTTGCTGATGGCAGCATGGCAGTGAACATTAGCAAAAACGGAAAAAGTGTCATGCTACAACTCACAGACCATGGTCTAGGTCAGCAGATATTGGTTCGTGATATTGAAACTCAAGCAATTTTATGGAAAGCAAATGATAGTTTTGGCTTTGATGCAGCTGACCATGTGGCAAGCATAAATCAAATCCTCCTGGGCACTGCCTCAAATGCCAAAGCTGAGAAAGCTGGTGAAGAGATTGGAGAGATAGAAAGCCGTAAAGGTTCTACCTATAGAAGTTTAAAACAACTAGAAACCTTACATGAAGATATCCCAGGTATTCCTGTAAAAGACCTCTTTACAGTAAGGAAAGATGCAAAAACGAAATTAATCTATACCGATCTCTCCATAAAAACAAAAGAACTCCTCACAGCTTTAGGAGTATACGAAAATGCAAAATTGATGGACACGCCAGAAAATCTAGTCAATCTGCAAGCAAACAATCAAGTCATTCTGAACCTC
>CAUJDC010000057.1 GCA_963169815.1 Patescibacteria group bacterium
GCATATATAAATAGGAACGACAAAACCACGCCAACCATCAGCAGCCAAGAAGTCGACTCATTCCACAATCTCCACACAAAATAAATCAGCAATGGAAAAATCAGATAGCTTAGCCAGTAAATAACCGCCTGCAGATATCTCCAAAACATAATGGAAATTTATAATTTCCAGAATACTAGCACTGGTCTATTTACTTGTCACTTTTTACTTTTACTCAAATCTCTTTCAATAGTACAACGTCCTAACACCTCATCAATTGGAAAACGTTTCAGCAAAGCCTTCTGAATTTGAACCTTATCAAAAACAATTTTACCATCATATATTCTCATGCAAAATGCCTGCTCATCACCCTCAATCAGCGACTCAATATCTTTTTTCAACTTCCAATCAGGCATCACACTAACACTATTCAATTGAGACCAAACACGCACTAATGTGTCGTTAGATTTCCACCATTCCCAGCCATAGTCGACACCACCTTTGAGAACCACTCCCATCACCCTTTCCTGCTGTTTTTTTCTAAAATCAATTACATTATGAAGTTGATCAGAATCAATCGGCGCTGGCAAATCATCTTCCACACCTGCTTCGTGAAGCCTGGTTTTTGCAACTATTGGATCTACTATAGTAGGTAGCTTTTCATCTCTTGGCGCAGAAGGATGTTCACTCCCGATATGAGTATGTACTCTTGCAGCCACAGCATCGATTATATCTTCTGTCTGGCACTCTATTTGTTCATTTTCAAAAGCACTTGGAATAAATTCACCAAAAGCGGATCTACTTAAAGAGTAGGCTGTAGGACTAGGTATGCGACGTGTACCAGATTTTTTTGTACTTGCTTTCAAAGCTTCTAATACTTGATCACGATCATCTAGTTGCCCAAGTTTTCTTCCTCCTTCACCCATATTTAATTTCACAAAATAATTCTGCCATCAGCATAATTTCTGCTAACCATTTTTACCATCTCAAATAGACAAAAAAACTGGACTGATTGAGCTTTTAGCTTCTAGTCAAAAGTCGCTCAGCCATTTTTCGACCTGCTCTTTTACATTTAGCCATCAAAGCTGTATCATTCCTGGCCAATCTATTGGCATTCATTCCCGCGCCATAAATACCTCCCCAGGTTTTCGCTCCGAAATACCAGAAAACCAAACGTAACCAAAACACTGGAAATAGTGGCCAAACTAGTAAGCGTAACCAGCCCGGCGTTCCACAACTAACCAGATAATAAGTTCTGAGTTTGGTCAACATACCAGTTGGCTGATGGAGCCAATTAATCTTTTTCGGATTGAGAGCTTTGAAACTAAGTCTATCCAACAGATTTTTGAGCATCGCTGGCACACCAAAATTAAAAGTTGGCGACGCAATCACCAGCAAATCACATTCAGTTACCTTTTCCACTAATTTCACAAATTCTGGCTCCTTGGCTGGATCCGGTACACGATTAAAGAAAGTGTAATAAGGTAATTCCTGATCAATCAGATAAATCTTTTCCGTCTCCACTCCTTCAACTTCTGCCGCACCCTCCAAAAAGGCATCGAGCATCGAATCGGAGTTAAATCCTTTCGAAGGAGAGCAGGCTAAAGCGGTAATTTTCTTTTTATTTTCAGTCATAAATTTGATGTTGTATAATAATTATACTATGGACAATCAACAAATCGCCACTATATTTGAGGAAATCGGCCAACTCTTGGAAATTGACGGGGCAAATCGCTTCCGTGTTTTAGCCTACAAAAACGCCGCTGAAAACATCCGCGGGATAGGCCGTGAACTCAAAACCATCTGGAAAGAAAATCCCGACGAGCTCGGCGAACTACCTGGCATTGGCCAGGACTTAAGGGCCAAAATCGAAGAAATGCTTTCCACTGGCAGCTGTGAATTCCATCAAAAACTTTTGAAAAAATACGGTCATGGGCTTTTGGATATTTTAAAAATCCGCGGCCTCGGACCAAAAAAAGTCGCGCTCTTTTATCATGAACTTGGCGTCGACAATTTAGAAAAACTCAAAGCGGCCGCGCTCGCTCATCAACTCAGTACACTTCCACGCATGGGCGAAAAAAGCGAACAGGAAATTCTCATTGCTCTCGACGAACACAGCAAATACAGCCGGCGCATGCTGCTTTCCGAAGCCCTTCCTCTGGCTGAGCAAATCATTGCCCATTTAAAGTCACTCAAAGAAATTGATCAGCTCCAATATGCAGGTAGCCTCCGCCGCCGCAAAGAAACTGTCGGGGATTTGGACATTCTCACTGCACCAAAAAAGATCGAAGATGCCGACAAAATCATCAAACACTTTCAAGCTTTCCCTTTAATCAAAAACATCATCGCCAATGGCCCAACCAAATGTTCAGTGATTATGGAAAATGGCGTTCAGGCCGACCTCCGCGTAGTAGAGGTTCGCTCCTTTGGCGCTGCTCTTCATTACTTCACTGGCTCCAAAGATCACAATGTAGAAATCCGCTCACTCGCCCAGAAAGTAAATAAAAAAGTTAATGAATACGGTCTCTGGCAAATTGAAAAAGATAAAAGCGAAACCTTTATTATCGGCGACACTGAAGAAAACATGTACAAAGCCGTTGGCCTCAAATTCATCCCACCAACTTTGCGTGAAACTCGTGGCGAATTCGAAGCCTCAATCAATGACGAACTCCCTGCCTTGATCGAACTCTCTGATCTGCACGGCGACCTCAACGTCAATACCAATGCCGGGCTTGGCCAACTCAATATCACTCAACTCTGTGAGCTTTATCAAAAAGCGAAATTCAAATACATTGCCATCGCCGACCAACTCAACACCTCCGAAGTTCCTTCACCTTTCACCGTAGAAAAACTCTCCGATCAATTAAAGGAAATCGATAAATTACAGAAGCAGCATCCTCACTTGCATCTGCTCAAATCAGTCAAAATTCCGGTCAACACTAACGGCTCGCTCGACCTTCCACCTGACAAAGTCCTCTCCGAACTCGATTTCATCACTATCAAGATTGCCCACAGTTTCAATCTCCCTGAACCAAAACAAACCGCCCGTCTCTTAAAAGCCCTTGATACCCATAAAAAAGTTCAACAGATCTCCTGCCCAACCGCTCGCCTCCTCAATCAACGCGAACCATTGGCAATGAATATCGAAAAGATTATCGAACATTGCGCCAAGTCCGATCAAATCTTGGAGATCAATTCACGTCCCGATCAGCTCGACTTGCCCGATGCTCAAATCAAATTAGCCAAAACCCATCGCGCCAAAATGGCCATCAACTCCGACCTGATTAACTCAACCGATTTAGATAATCTCAAGTATGGAGTTTGGACTGCACAAAGAGGTTGGGCTGAAAAAAAAGATATTGTGAACAGTTCTAGCAATTACTCCTCACTCTGATCACCTTCCGTAAGGCCAGCCAAAGTCGCCAAAGAAATCAATTTCTTCCGTATGTCGCCAGCAGCCTTAGGTATTAGGCTTCGTGTGAGCATACGATTGTCGTCTGCATCAGGCTTTTCAGACACGCGCACTACGCCGCTTTCTTCAGGCTGAGGAATTGGATCTGTGCCCGCGGTCATTTGGTCCACTCCACTACTCATTGCTTCCATTAAATCTGTATTAAATTTTTCCGCACTACTCATAAATTTTTAATTGTTAAACAAAAGGACGAGCTAGAATTATAGCCCGTCCTCTAATGATTTTCAAATTACTATTCGATTTCGTAAGTAACAGAAACTGAAATATTCAATTCTTGTGTACCAGCTTCAATTGAAGGAGCCCTGCTTTCAGCCATACCAGCATCCATAGCCTTAACAGCAAAGTTAGCGTAAGGAACTGGATATCCGCCGCTTCCTTCAGAGAAAGTCACAACATTTCCAAGTCTAACTCCAGCAGCTTTTGCCATCATCTCAGCTTTTTCACGAGCCTTCTGGAAAGCAATTTCACGAGCCTGATTCTTCACAGTGCTGGCATCATCGAGATCAAATGAAAGTGAGCCAACTTGATTTGCACCAACTGCTGTACCTTTATCAATTACATCTTCAGTCTTAGTCAAATCACGAACTTTAACATCAACACTTTGAGTCAAAGAGTAACCAATAATTTTTGGTGTTTTAGAAACTGTAGCTCCAACTTTTTCGTCATAAACCACAGGATTATTGTAGTCATACTCTGGATTGAGATAATAACCAGTGGATTGAATGTCTTCTGACTTAATGCCGAGAGATTTCATTTGATTAATTACAGCAGTCATTTTCTTGTTGCCATCTTCTGTAACAGCTTTAACTGTAGCACCAGTTGATACTACTGAGAGAGATACTCTAGCCAAATCTGGTTTAGCAGAGATCTTGCCCATACCATCAACAGTAATAGTTCTGTTATACGGAGCTGCGGTAAATTCTGCACGAATATTTTTATACCAAGGGTTACCGAATACTTGCATACCAACCCAAATAGCTGACATCAGGAAGAATAAAGAAGCACAAAGAGCTAAAAGCATTTTACCGCTGTGTTTGCAGCGCTCGCCATGCATTGATTCCATACTAGCTGGACCGCAACCACAACCTGCGCCACAGCCCATACCGTCCATACAGCACATACCGTCGCCACAGCAATTTTTATGAGCCTTGTCACCTTCGTGTTCACAGCTCATCATATCCATCATCATTTTTGGATCTTCCTTTTTTGGCATATTTTTGTTTGTTTAAAATTTAGCACAGACATTCTAACACACTCTCGCCAATTGTCCAAAATCTGCTAAACTGCAGAAAATGAATTTTCACCAACATGAAAAAAGTCAGCGGCATCATTCTGATTCTCATCAATGGACTACAGACGATTCGCAGCTGGATTTTTATGTATTATGATTTACACGAATTGGTTTGCCGCAAAAAGAATGTTTAAACTTCCCCACTACAATCAGGAACTCATACTCAAAGAGCCTTTCGGTAACAACGCTTTTGATTATGAAAGAAGGTCTCAGTCTCATCCTGAACCATATATACGCGTAGCGCCTCTACTTAGTTTTCCTTCTGCAGCAGCAGCTCTACAAAAATTCCAAATCGGCATCACCCCAGCCTTCGAAATTTATGATCAAGATAAACTCCGCGCCATGCCCGGTATGATGAACTTCCTCCAATTTCCCGAAGCAACCTCCGGCCGGCCTATTTTTGTTTTCGACAATCATAATCACGCTTTTTTTTTCTGGCATATCAGCGCTCAACAATCACAAATATCCGAGCCACTTTTACTCATTCACATCGATCAGCACAAAGATGCTCGCATCCCAACTTCTCTAATTTCTGCAGAGGACGCCCGTGACCCAGAACTACTTTTCGAATACACCAATTTCACTCTCAATGTCGGAAATTTTATCCCACCTGCCATCAAAACAGATCTGCTTTCTAATGTTATCACCATTGACTCTGAGGCCACCATCAAAGCCTTCAAAACTCCTGCACAACCTTTCATTCTCGATATCGACTTAGATTTTTTCGCTCCTGAACTAGACTATATCGGCAATCAGCACAAACTCGATTTGATTCGCGAATTACTTCCAAAAGCCGCCATGACAACCATAGCGACTTCACCTTATTTCATTGATCAAGACCTAGCTCAGAAATATCTGGAAGCGATTTTCAATTAAACATTCAAAGTATTTACCATAACAACCATCAATAAAACTCCGAACAGGAAGGCTATTGTCTGTAACCATTTTTTATCTTTCTTAAAATCTTCATGTAAAGACGGAATCAAATCCGAACAAGAAATATAAATAAACATACCAGCATTAAAAGCCAAAAGTAGAGGCAAAGCACCTTCTACACTACTGAGGAAATACCAACCAGCCACCGCTCCCATAATCGCCGTCAAACCAGAAATCAGATTATAAAAAAGCGCTTTTTTCACGGAAAAACCTGAATGTGTCAAAGCCACAAAATCTCCCAATTCCTGCGGCACTTCGTGCAAAATAATTGCCACAGTTGTAGCAATACCAACTGGCACACTCACTGCAAAAGCTGTCGCCACTGCAATACCATCAAAGAAGTTATGTAGAGCATCTCCGAGTAAAATCAAATAAGCAGCTGGCTTAATTTCATGGTCATGAGTGTGTCCATGATGGTGATACCAATGAATCAGTCTCTCCATCACAAAGAATACACAAACACCAGTCAAGAGAGTCCAATAAACTTCCTTACCCTGACTTTGTTCTAAAGCCTTAGGCAACAAATCAGTAAGAGCGGTTGCCAGCATCACACCAGCCGCAATGCTAATCATCAGCCCCCCGTAACGCGCCTGTATCAATTCTTTTTTAAACAGTAAGACCGCTCCAATCAGAGAAACCAAGCTTACACCTATTGTCGCTAAAATGGCGTAAAACATGAACATTAAATTTTGAATAATAACCAGAACTTATCACAACAATCGCATTAATGCAATATGATTGCAGTTAATCTCAATATCTATTTACATCAAATTTATCTTTATTTAAGCCAAACTTTAAATAGATAAAATAAAATTAGTCCGCTGGTTCTGGTGGGCGCAGCACGGTTGCAACATCGGTCTTGTCAAACTGAGTGTTAGCGGTTCAACTCCGCTTGCGTCCACCACGAATCAACCCTTATAATATACTATGACAAGACTGGTGTTACAGCAGATGCTGCCTAAAAACCCGCTAATAGCGGGTTTTTAGTTGACTTGCCCTCCCATCGAATCACCTCTAAACTCAAAACCAATGTAGCCCCAAAGTTTATGTCAGATTTCCAAAAATATTATGACGGTCTCAATCTCGAGCAACGCGAGGCAGTAGATGCCATCGAAGGACCAGTTATGGTTATTGCCGGCGCGGGTACTGGTAAAACCCAGATCTTGGCTGTTCGCATCGCCAAAATCCTCCAGGAAACCCAAATTGATCCCTTCAACATTCTCTGTCTAACCTTTACCGAGGCTGGCGTCACGGCGATGCGCCAACGTCTCATTTCTATCATTGGGCCAGCCGCCTATCATATTAAGATTTGTACTTTCCACGGTTTCTGTAATGAAATTATCAAGGAAAATTCTGAAGAGTTTGTCGTCAACAGAGACTTCGAGCAAATTGATGACTTAGAAAAAATTTTACTTCTCCAAGAAATCATCGATGAACTTGGCGTTCGCAGTGTAATAAGACCAAATGGCGATCCTTACTATTACCAATTCGATTTGGAAGGACGCATTAAAGATTTAAAAAAAGAAAATTTCAGCCCTGCCCGTTTCAGTGAGTCTCTCAATCAAATTGAAAATTTCTATAAACAAATTCAACCTCGCACCAAAAGCTTTACCGATATCAAAGGTTCCCCTGCCGAAGAAGAAATCAATAAAATGTCACCAGAGTTTTTACTCAAAGATTTCGAGCCAAAAAACACTATTGAACAAACTTACGCCAAATACCTAGACCAGCTCTGGCAAGACTATCAGTCAGCTTTAACAGGCCAAAAAAGAGTTGATTCCACCAAACGGACCGCTTTCAAAAAAGCCCTTAAAGATTTCCTGGCAAACATTGACAAGAATTTACCCAAGCAACGCGAGTTGGCTAAAGCTTATCAACTTTATCAGGATAAATTAATTGCGCGCAGCCGCTACGACTACGAAGACATGATTCTGATGGTCAGCCAGCGTTTTGAAGCCGATGCCCAAAAAACCGATGGTGGCTTACTACGAAAATATCAGGAAACTTATCAATACATTTTAGTCGATGAATATCAGGACACTAACTCTGCCCAGAATCGCACGGTTGAGCTATTAGGCAGTTTCTTCAACTCACCTAACCTCTTTGTCGTAGGTGATGACGATCAATCCATTTACCGCTTTCAGGGAGCTTCCGTCGAAAATATTATCGATTACTATAAACGCTACAAATCCGAACTGAAGCTCATCACTTTGGTCAAAAATTATCGTAGTCAGCAAAGCATTTTGGACGCTGCCAGTACCATGATTGAAAACAATCATGTGCGTATCGCTAGCTATCTCAATGAGAATTCCAACGTCAAAATCGACAAAAAATTACAAAGCCAAAGTGAGCATCAAGTAGCACCGTTAGAACTGTTTATCTTTGAAACAGAAGCTCAGGAAAGTTATCAAATTGCTCAGGAAATTAAAACTTTGATTAGCCAGGGAGTTTCTCCTTCAGAAATTGCTATTTTATACCGTCAGCACAATGACGCTTTGGAATTAACTGAAGTTTTACTAAAAGAAAAAGTTCCTTTTGAACTTAAAGCTGGCCAGGATATTTTGCAGGATTTACAGGTTGGCAAATTGCTTTCACTTTTCCGCACCATTGAAAATCCACATGACAATGAGGAACTAGCCCAAACTCTCTTCACTGACTTTTTGAAAATTCCGCGCGCCGATTTACTTTCACTGATATATTATTATTCTCAAAATCGTTTGGAGCGACAGGGCTTCAGTTTATTCCATTTACTCAATCAGCCAGAACATTTAAAGCAGGCTCACTTATCTGAGCCAGCTGCTTTCCAAAAGCTGCATCAACAAATTATCGTCTGGAGAGATTCTGCTGAAAATCAAACTCTAAATTTATTTTTTGAAACAGTGATCAAGCAGTCTGGCTTTTTGCAGTATTTGATGGAATCCGATTCACGCATCGAAACCCTCAATAAACTCAATACCCTCTTCCGTCAGATCAAAAATGCCACTCGAAAAAATCATCATCTGACCATTACTGACTTTCTGGAAGATTTACAAATGCGTTCAGAAAATAGCTTAAGTTTATTGGAAGAACCATTACAAATCAGCCGCGACGCTGTTCTACTGATGACTGCCCACGCTTCCAAAGGCTTGGAATTCGAACATGTTTTCATCATCAGATCTACCAGCCGCAATTGGGGTAAGGGCCGCAACATGGACAAGATAAACTTACCCAAAGGTTTAATCCAAACCATTATCAATGACGAAAAATTGGAACGTGAAGAAGATGAAAGACGTCTTTTTTACGTAGCTCTGACTCGTGCCAAAAAAATGTGCCATTTGAGCTACAGCAAATTCCGTTCGGAAACCAATAAAGTCAAAGAAGATCTGGTTTCAATGTTTGTTTCAGAAATTCCGGCTGAACTCCTTTCTCAAGAGGATTATACCAATGCCAGCCCTGTTCAAATCGAGGCGCTGGAATCGTTATTACTGCAACCAAGTGAACAGCCTTTCTCAAGCATCGAAGAAGGCCTTTTACGTAAAGCGGTCAGCGAACATGTCATCTCACCTACCAGTTTAAATCATTATCTGACTTGTCCGCGCAAATTCATGTATCAGAATTTGCTACGCATACCACAGGCCAAAAATCGCTCGGCTTCACTCGGTACTGCCATCCATGCTGCTTTGGATAAATTCTTCCGCGAATACAATCGCAAGAAAATCAAACCACCGGTTGAATTTATACTGCTACATTTCAAAGCCAGCCTGGATAAAGAATTGTTGAAAGAAAAAGACCATCAGGAATTGTTGGAAATTGGCAAAAACATCATCAGTGATTTCTATGAAGATAAACAAAACAGCTTCAACTCTGAAACCATTACCGAATACAATTTCTCCAGTCATGGAGTTAATATTGAAGGCATACCTATCACTGGTAAAGTCGATAAGATTGAGCCAAACAGTGAAAATAATTTAGTGGTAACCGATTTCAAAACTGGCAATGCTGATAGTGGTTTAAGCAAAATTCGTCATGGCGAAGATTATTGGCGTCAGCTGGTTTTCTACAAATTACTATGTCAGAACTCTCCACGCTTCAAGACCCAATTCCCCCATCAAAAAGTGGCCGCCACTCAAATCGAATTCCTGGAAAAATCTCGTAGCAAAAAAATCTACCTCAAAGGATCTATCAATGCAGATGAACAAAGTTTAAACGAAGTGATTGAAAATATTAAATTTGTTCATCAGCAAATTAACGCTCTGCAATTTGAAAAAATCGAAAAATCAGACCTCTGTAACAAATGTCCTTTTTACAATATTTGCTGGAAGAGCTAATGAATACAAACCTGGTCAACTACCCCAACTTTGACAAGTTTTGATTTTCCATTACAATTCCATAGACCTATTATTATATAGACTGTCGCCATCGACACTGCCTCAGCTAGTCTCTCCAGTGCACCTCTACTTCTACCCCCAAAAGGCCCTCAAAGTGTTGAGGAATTTGCCGCCAATATGGTCTTACCGCTCCCTGCAATATCGTCTTAGACATTTATGGCAATGTTTATCGCATTATGGAAAACTGTGGGCAAGTCACAGAACCATCTGGCCTATTTTTTGAGGTCAATTTAAACTGATTTTTCTTTTATTTGAGATTAATACAAGGAAACAAACAAAAAAGTAAGCGAAACGTATATAGAAATACGTTGAGTGCTTTTTTATGCAGTTGACGAAGTAGTAAGCCAAATAAAAGAAAAATCCTTTGTGCCGGGCCATCTCTGGAATACATCCCCGTATTCCTTTTAAGTGGGTGACCTCACCCGCGTCCCTCAGGATGCGGAAATTTTAGCCTCCCGTAATTTATGCTTGTGAGAGAGAAAACCGAGATTTAATCGAACACAAAAGATATCTTTAATTTAGCATTCACTAGCCCTTCTGTCTATCACAATAAATTTTAATTGCTGAAGTAAAGAACTGCGCTAGTCCTGGCTTAATTTTTTCATAATTAGCTGCAAATCTAGGATCGGTAGAATACATTTCTCCGAGGCCGCGATACATTTCCAAATTTGGTTCATAAAAAGCATGCAGCCATTGATAATGCCTTGCGACAACAGCTTGAACTGCCGGATCATCTGGATCTTCGTCCATATTTTTAGCTAATTCCTCACTGATACCATAACCTTCCTCCATCACTTTTTTCATACCTTCTTTACCCATTTTCTTCACTCTTTCCTGCGACTGTTTATATGCATCAGTATTACCCCAACGTTCTTTGGCTTCGGCGGCATAGATTTTCATTTCATCCTCGGAAAAGGCGCCATATAAGTCTTTATCATTCATAGTAATTTCTTGATTTAGAGATTTAATAGTTCGGTCGATAGTTTTTATCAGTCCACTCAAACGTTTCTTTTTTATTTCCAGCATTTGACGTTGATCAGCTAAAGCTTTTTTCAAATCAAAACCTGGAGCAGCAATAATTCTACTAATTTCCTCCAAAGGGAAATCCATTTCACGGAAAAAAAGTATTTGTTGAAGTTTCAATAACTCTGCCTGGCCATATTTGCGATAACCATTTTTCTCAACCAACATTGGCTTGAGCAGGCCAATCTGATCATGGTGATGTAAAGTCCGGACTGTTACACCAGCTAATTGGGCTAATTGTTGAACGCTATAGGGCATGAGAAATGATCATTAAACTATCTACAAGGATAGCATAAAGTGTCACCTAACGTCAGAGTCAAAAGAAATTAATTGAAGCTAAACTGTAGAGCTGCCCAGGCCTAGGTAAAGCAGCATTTTCACCATTAAAACAATCCAGCCAACCACAAAACTCAGAACTGAAAAACCAAAATATTTAGAAATCAAAAAATTATCTATTACTACAAAGCACATAAAATAAACTCCAGCATTGGCCAAATAAGATTGATATCTACCCTGCCAGCGTTTAGGAATTATTAATTGCAAAAACTTCGAACCATCCAGAGGTGGAAATGGCAGCATATTGAAAGCAAACAAAATCACCGAAACATCAAAAATTGTTTGAAATAATAAGCCCAACTCATAATTCATATACTGACCGAAATAGCGAACCGGCAAAATAGCAATCAGAGCAATTAGCAAATTCATCAGTGGGCCAGCTACAGCCACCAGAGCCTCGTGAACAACAGGCCTTTTGAAATAAGCCCGATTGACTGGCACCGGCTTCCCCCAACCTATCCCCACTAGAAAAACCAATATAGTTCCGAGCGGATCTAGATGTGCCAAAGGATTGAGTGTCACACGCCCTCTTTGCTTGGCAGTCGGATCACCAAGCAACCAAGCCGTATAAGCATGGGCAAACTCATGAAAAGTGATTACCAGAACCAAAGCACCAATTGTATAAATATAGCTAAGCCAAATCATGTCAGCATGTTGCCCGAAAAAAGGCTTCCAGACAATCGAAAGACAATATTTTAAGCAAAAAAACATTGCATTTATCAATTTTAATGCTAGAATTCGCCTACTTCTAACGAAATTCATATGTCAAAAGTTTGCCAACTCAGCGGTAAAAAGAAGTCCACTGGTCACAATGTATCTCACTCTAACCGCCACACTAAGAGAACTTTCTCTGCCAATGTGACTAAGAGAGCTGTGATCGATCCAGTTACTGGCACTAAGCTCCGCATCAAAGTATCAACTCGCGCTCTTCGCACTATGGCCAAGAATCCAAGCAAGTATCGCGCCGCATTTGCATCACTTGTAAAAAAACAACAGAAGAAAGCTGCTAAAGCTTAATACTAGGCTTTTCCGATTTGGCAATTGCAGTTTCTCCGTTTTTGCCATAAACTGAGCTCACGAAAAATCCTTCCTTTCGAACCGGAAGGTTTTTTTAGTTTCCACGGCAAAGTCCTTGCTTTTTAGTTACCATAAAGCTAGATTTTCTAGGCGCTAACATCAACATGGAGGGGTCGCATAGTGGCCTAGTGCGCGCGCTTGGAAAGCGCGTAACGTCGAAAGGCGTTCGGGAGTTCGAATCTCCCCCCCTCCGCCATTTTTCACTTTTTGCGAAACATGGCGGTATTTTTTTTGGACGAAGGTCGAACATTTTGTGACGAAAATCTCGAATATTAATTTGGACTCGTCGGGGCAAACTATTTTTCTGGGGGAATGGCATTGTTCTACCTCGGCTTTCTTCCCGTCCGCAGGAGGGGTCTGAGGAGGAATGCGGTTTGACTAAATGCTTTAAATATTCATATACTAACTATAAATCATCGATATTCTTAATAATATACAACTATCGCAGTAAAACTATACAAATATGTTAAAGGGGAAATCCACAATTGGCGGGAATATAAAGAAATACCGACACAAGCTCGGCGTTTCGCTGGATGATTTAATGAAATAAAACTATGGAAAATACTACGACAAACAACATACAAAAAGTAAAAGCCGACCTCCTCGCTGAACTCGACAAACGCATTGCCGATAAAATCATCGAACAGACGAATGCTGATCTCTTGAAAAAGCTTATCCGTAATGCTGAGAGTGTGAATGAAGCGATTATGATAGCTGAACTAGGCACAACTTATAAACGCACTGGTTTTCATTTTGACAAGCGGTTGGAAAAAATGACTGATACGATCAAATATTTTAAGAAAAATGACAAATTGAGTTTTACGACTGATAAAAATGCACTCACACATAAGCTTATAATTGGTGATAATTATGATGCGCTCTTGAATTTGTTGATTGAATATCGTGGAAAGATCGATGTCATCTACATCGACCCGCCGTATGGCAAGGACTCGATGGGTGAGTTTGCCAAGACGAACTACGACAACGCTATCACTCGTGACAATCTGCTCTCGATGCTCTATCCACGCCTAGTGCTGGCTCGCCAGCTCCTCTCCGACAACGGCGTGATCTTTTGCAGTATTGACGACAAAAATCAAGCGTATGTGAAGGGGTTGTTTGATGAGGTGTTTGGGGAGGCAAATTTTGTAGCGAGTTTAGTATGGAAAGGAAGAGGTGGAAGACAAGATAGTAAAAATTACGCCGCGGTACATGAGTTTATACTAGTTTATGGAATGGAAGATTTTGTAGCCAAAAGGCAAGCAAAAGAATTGAACGGATTTAATAGTTATGACAAGAAAAAAGAAAAAAAATATAAATTACAGCTTTTACGAAAATGGGGTTCTAATAGCAGACGAGAAGATCGTCCGAATCTTTACTATGCGATAAAAGACCCAGATGGAAATGACTACTACCCAAAAGTTCCGGGTGTTGGCGATGGGCGTTGGCGATGGGCGTTGGCGAGAATGACAAAAGAAATTCAAGATGGCAATGTTGAGTGGCAACAAAAAGATAACGAATGGGTACCATATGAAAAAATTTATGAAGACAGGAGCACTTCCAAAACTTTTACGACTTGGGTAGATGACGTTCCTGTTGGAATTGGAGCAAAAGAAATTAAAGACATTTTTGATGTTGATATTTTTGCTTATCCAAAACCAACCGCTTTAATTAAGCGACTCATGGAAATGGGAATGGGTTATAAAGACGCAACTATCCTCGACTTCTTCGCCGGCTCTGGCACCACGGGGCAGGCGGTGTTGGAACTCAATAAGCAAGACGGCGGGAAACGACAATTTATTTTGGCGACAGCCAATGAAATCACCGATACCACGCCAAACGGTATTGTGTATGATGTAACGAGCAAGCGCCTCAAACGCGTGATGACTGGCGAGTGTTATGATGGAACAAATAATTTTAAATGGAATGAGAAAAATCAGCCCCTCGGCGACAATCTTGATGTTTATGATATCGCTACCGTGGCGAACTTTGAAAGCACAGAGGGCAAAACACCATTTGATGTCATTGACGAGACACATTATGGCAAGGCAAAACTTGGTGTGAAGGAAAAAATCAAATGGGTGTGCGAAAACTTTGAGGGCACGCAAAAGAAACTTGATAAATAAGTATGAAAAAGCCAAGCCCAAAAAATCTTTTCATCTATCAGGCAAAATCCGGAGCGATTGAGTTTCGGGGTGATTTTTTGCATGATACTCTCTGGGCAACGCAAGCACAAATTGCAGAAGCGTTTGGAGCAGATCGCTCGGTGGTTACCAAACATATCAGAAATATATTAAAGGATCGAGAATTGGACGCAAAATCAGTCTGTGCAAAATTTGCACATACTGCTGATGACGGTAAGACCTATCAAGTCCAATTTTATAGCCTTGATATTATTTTGGCAGTTGGATATAGGACAAATTCACAACGAGCTATAGAGTTTCGCAAATGGGCCACCAAAACCCTACGAGACTATATCACCAAAGGCTATGTCATAGATCGGAAAAAGATTCAGAAAAACTATGCAGAATTTTTGAAAACGGTTACCACCATCCAGGATCTTTTGCCTGAACATGTTGCCCTTGATCCCAAAATAGTTTTGGAACTGGTCAAAGAGTTCTCCAGCACTTGGACGGCTCTTGATGCATATGATAAGAAGAATCTGGAAGCGTTTGGTACAACAAAAAAATCAATAAAACTCTCTGGTGAAGAATTGACCAACGCTATTGAAGACTTGCGAACTTCCCTTATAAAAAAAGGGGAAGCTACCAAGATGTTTGCTCAAGAAAAGAAAGAAGGAAATATCGAAGGTATAGTAGGCAATGTCATGCAAGGATTTGGCGGTAAAGATGTGTATCAGACACTAGAAGAAAAAGCCGCGCACTTGCTTTATTTTATGGTCAAAAATCATCCGTTCACCGACGGCAATAAACGCTCGGGCGCATTTGCTTTTGTCTGGTTTTTGAATAAAACAAAACTCCTTAATCGTAAGAAAATAACCCCAGAAGCCTTGACGGCACTTACACTTCTCATTGCCGAAAGTGATCCAAAGAATAAAGAACAGTTGACAGGTCTGATCGTATCTCTTTTGAAAAAATAATTATGAGACAAGAAATTATTGATCTACAAAATACTGCCGTCACTTCACTTGTCGAAAAGTCCACTACGCATGACGAGATGACTTTCAAGGCACCCACTGGGAGCGGTAAGACCTATATGATGGCAGATATGATGAACCGCATTTTATCGGCGAACAAAAATGTGATTTTCCTCGTGTCTACTCTCTCTAAGGGCGACCTTGCCACACAAAATTATGAGAAGTTTCAAGAATATTCTGCCAAAGGCAACTTCTCCGAGCTCAAGCCGTACCTTATTAGTAGCCAGATTGCTGGAGAAGAACGACTGTTTGTACCAACCGACTACAATGTGTATCTCCTTCCCCGAGATTTATATAAAAAGGGTGGACGACTGATGCACGGGGCGATGGAGGGATTTTTGCATACGATAACAGGTGGTGAAATTATTGGCGGAATGAACAAAAAAGTCTATCTCATCAAAGACGAATGCCATATTGCTACAAGTAATCTTGATGACTTATCCGAAAAGTTTTTTACCAAAATCTATAACTTTTCTGCCACACCAAAACTTTCTCGTGGACAACACCCTGATGTCGAGGTCAAAAACGATGACGCGGTAAACGCGAAACTGATCAAAGATATCGAATTAATTGACGATCCAGATATAGAAGTAGCGAGTGCGATTGAAAAGTTTGAAGAAGTAAAACAGGATTATCGCAACCTTCTTGGCGTAAACCCTTGCCTCATTATCCAGATCAGCAACAAGGACAAAGCCGACGCCGAAATTGCCGAGATTAAAAAAGAGCTAGAAAAAGCCGAGCATGTAGATTTGAAATGGATGCTGATAGTAAATGACGACAAACATTGCGACACCAACGACATTTTTAAAGCGAAAAAATTGCCTGTAAGCAAATGGAAAAATTACGCCAAAGAAAATTCCAGCACGATTGATATTATCATTTTCAAAATGGTGATTACCGAAGGATGGGATATCCCTCGAGCGTGCATGTTGTACCAAATGCGTGATAGCAAGAGCAAGCAACTGGACGAGCAGGTGATGGGACGAGTAAGACGCAACCCGCGACTTTTAGATTTTGAAACATTGTCTGAAGAGGCGCAAAAATTGGCGATGACGGCGTGGGTATGGGGAATTGTGCCGGAGGATTTGAAGAAAAGTTTTGGTGTGAAGTTGTGGCAAGATAACAACATTATTACGAGTGAGATCAAGATTAAAACAACACGGCTAAAGCCTTTGACAAAAAAAGCCAGTTTTAATCTGGCGAAATTTTTGAAAGAACAACCTACGGTATCGGCACCAAGTTCTATTTTTTCATTATGGCGAGATTATATTAAAGCAGAAAACAGTATACGAGCAATGGCAGAGAGTCATGCCGGTGATTTTGCCAAATGGCGAGAATTTGCCGAAAATATTGAGGCAGTGGCAAGTGAGAGCAATCACTATGTGAATGATTATGAAAAGAGTATGGAGGTAGTAAAAGACGAAAGCGGCAAAGAAGTGGAGGTATCCTTTGCCTTGACTTCGCACTACACGGACAATGGCAATTATGTTGATATTGGTGACTGGGTATGGAAAAGAAACGATGGGAAAGAGAAATTTTCTTTTGATAGCGAAGCGGAGCGCGCGTGGACTAGTCTTTTAAAAGATCTTGCAAAAGAAGATGCGGCTATTGGCGATGAACGAGTTGGTAAAAGAGTCACAGTTGGCAAGAAAAATCCAAAAGCTGGAGCGACTGACTTGTTTGGTGGAAAAGAACCGGAGCTTTTAGAGTCAAAACAATTGTATTTATGGGGAAAAAACTATATCGCTAACTCGCCAATAAAGTTCGAGTATTATCTTAATGCATTGCATTCTTCCTATCCTGATTTTGTGATGAAAGATAGTTTTGGTCGGGTGCATATTTTTGAGGTAAAAAGCGTAAATATCTCAACCGACATAGTTGGTGGCTTTGATAACAATATCTATAAAACAAAATTAGAAGAGTTAAAAAAAGCTTATAAACAAGCATCTAAACTAACCGGACAGATATTTTATTTACCGATTTTGCGAGATGATAATTGGCGAATCTTTCAGTATGTGGCAGGAAGTGAAAAAATTTTAACGAAAGATCAATTTGTGAGTTTTTGCAAAAGTGCGTAGGACATATTTTATTAAAATTTAACATTCCAAAACCGTATAAATAAAACCTTAAAACAATCAGTAAGTGTACATTTGGGGCGTCACCATCGCGCATCTGCCGATAGTGTATCTTTTATTGCGTGGAGACTCTCAATATTCTGAAACAAAAACAGAGAAAAGGTCAACTAATCAGGCTCAAATAACTTTTTAGTATAAAATATCCCATGCCAAATAAAACCACTATTCTACCCGGTACAGTCCATGAGCTGCCAACTGACTTACACAAAGCACTGGCTACCGATTCTGCAGCGCTCGATCTTTGGAATGGACTTACTCCCCTTGCCCGCAATGAGTGGATTTGCTGGACTATTTTCCCCAAAAAAGCAGAAACCAGAGCTGAACATGTAGAGAGAGTTCTCAGCCAATTAAAAGAAGGCGATCGCCGCCCATGTTGCTGGATGGGTTGCATACATCGCACCGACAAAGCACTCAGCCCTTCAATCAAAGGGATACTAAGCAAAAGAGCTAAAAAATTGTAATATCTACCCAAATGAAACAACAAGTCTTCATCATCCATGGTGGGAATGTTTCCAACAACTATCAGGAATATTTGAAATACCTCAAAGCCAAGAAAGTTACTCTCGATGACTTTCACCGAAAAGATTGGAAAAGCAGCCTGGGCGAAAAACTCGGCCGCAATTTCGAAGTACATAATCCAGTCATGCCGAATAAACAAAACGCCAAATACCTCGAATGGAAAATTTATTTTGAAAAAATTATCCCTTTAATGAAAGCCCCAATCATCTTGGTTGGCCACTCTCTTGGAGGCATCTTCCTGACCAAATATTTATCCGAAAAAAAATTTCCCAAAAAAATCCTAGCCACTTTTCTGATCGCCGCCCCCTTCACTAATCCAACCAAAAATCCACTTGCTGACTTCAACCTTGGACCAAAGCCCGACCGCCTAGCCCAGCAGGGCGGCTCCGTTTACTTCTATCAAAGCAAAGACGATAAAGTCGTTCCCTATTCCAATGTTGTTTCTTATCAAAAAGTTTTGCCCGGGGCAACTTACAGAATTTACCAAAATCGCGGTCACTTCAACGTCGCGACTTTGCCTGAATTAGTTAGAGATATTAAAAATCTCTATCCATAAATCGTTAAAGTCAGAGTTAAAATTCAATTTGCCAAAAAACGTTAAGCAGCTATTATTTAATCAATCTATCAACTCTCATCAAATGCAAAAACTTCATTTTTCAGTTTCTATCAAAGCTCCTAAACAAAAAGTCTGGGACTTCATGTTGGGTTCAGCTCCTTATCGTATCTGGACATCAGCTTTCGCTGAAAACTCAAACTATGAAGGTAGTTGGGAAAAAGGCGCCAGAATCAAATTTGGCGATGGCCAAGGTAATGGTATGATTTCCGAAATTGCTGATTGTCGTCCCGGCGAATTTGTTTCCATCAAACATATGGGTATGATCAAAGATGGTAAAGAAGATTTTGATAGCCCTGAAGTAAAAAAATGGACTCCCGCTTTTGAAAATTACACTTTTACTGAAAAAGATGGTCAGACTGAAGTTCAAATCGATTTGGACTGTGCCGATGAATGGGCGCAAATGATGAATGATATGTGGCCAAAGGCGACAGCTAAACTCAAAGACATCTGCGAAAACCGCATTATGGTCGAAGGGGTTATCAATGCTCCAATGGAAAAAGTTTGGGATTGTAGGAACAAACCAGAACATATCAAAGGCTGGGCTTTCGCCATGGACACTTGGGAAGCGCCTTTCGCTGAAAATGATTTACGTGAAGGCGGTAAATTTGCCACTACTATGGCTGCTTAAGACGGCAGCGTGAAATTCGATTTTGGTGGCGTTTATACCAAGGTAGTTCCAAACAAAATGATTGAATACACTATGGGAGAAAGTGAAAGTAGCCGCAAAGCTACAATTTTCTTCGATCAACTTACAGATGGCGTTCGCGTCACTGAGCTCTTCGACATGGAACATGAAAATAGTGAAGAAATGCAAAAAGGCGGCTGGCAATCAATCATGAACAACTTCAAGAAGTATACTGAGTCTCAAAAATAACCCCATCCACATGCAACCACGTCTAACAGTAGTAACTCTCGGCGTAGCAGATCTGGCCCGTTCCCTGGAATTTTATCATGACAAATTGGGCTGGCCTACCGATTCTAAAGCCGAGGACGGCGTACTTTTCTTTCAAATGAATGGACTGGTCCTTTCCATTTTTCCACGCGAAGAACTCGCCAAAGATGCCAATGTCGATCCTCGTGGCGCTGGCTTCTATGGTTTCACTCTGGCTCACAATGTCAGCTCCGAAGCCGAAGTAAATTCCTGCATGGCTGATGCCGAAAAAGCTGGCGGCACTATCCGCAAACCTGCTCAAAAAACTTTTTGGGGCGGTTATTCTGGCTATTTTTCCGACCCCGACGGCTTCCTCTGGGAGGTCGCTCATAACCCTTTCTGGAAAATGGATGAGAAGGGCGGAATTAGCTTAAAATAAACAAAAGATCAATGGCCACCCCAATTGCTATCTAGTTTTCCTCCGCGGCGTTTTCGTCAATTTATACCTCGAACAAACATAAAATTTCAACTCTCTTTATTTGATTATTTTGCTAATTCTAAAGCCTTTTCAATAGCCAATATTTCGCTATCTACTAAAATTGTTTTGTTATCAAATTGTCTGGCAATATTGGAAATTTCCGTACAACCCATCACCACGCACTGTGCGCCCGCCTCCTTGAATCTCCAGATAATCTGATTGAGCTTGGCAATATGATGTGGCGTCACCGATCCTGACATCACTGCCAAAATAGCTTCATTAACTTTGTCCTGTTCCTCCACCGAAGTATTAATCACCTTCACTCTCGCCGCTTCCAGCGGGCCAGCATAGAGATTCAAATCTTTGGAAGTTTGTGAACAAATCACTCCAACCTGTTGATATTTTGAAGTCAACAAATGATCCACAGTCAGCTGCACCAGATTAATAATCGGTGTTTTAATCACAGCCTGCAATTCATTCAGGAAATAATGCACAGTATTGCAATCAATCACAATCATTTCTGCCCCAGCATCTTCCAGTTTATACAAAGCCTTAACCAGTTGATCCAATATCGCCTTTCTTTGTACAGAATTCTCCGTAAAACCTATATGATCAAATTCCTGCAGTGGCAAACTATAAAGAACCACTGTCGGAAAATCACTATCCTGTACAGCCTCATATTGTTGCTGACAAATTCTGATTAAAGCCATATAAGTATCAGCACTAGCCACTGGCCCCATCCCTCCCAATATCCCAATCGTCTTTTTAAACATTGCTAAAATTTAACTATTAATCAGATTATTACAGCAAAATAAATCGCATTTAATTAACAAGCAACTGAAATAATCAAAACAACTTCTTTCTAAAAAAGAAAAGTACCAAACCTAGCGTCAGGAAAAACGACATTCCCACTATCAGCCAAAAGGCGTGCACCTCTTGTTGTAGTGGCAAAGACACATTCATACCATAAACACTGGCCACTAGTGTCGGCATCATCAGTACAATTGAGAAAGTAGTCAGGAATTTTACACTCTCATTCAGTTTATTGGAAATGATGCTGTTAAAAGAGCTAATTGTTGAATGCAAAATCTTGCCGTGAATTTTCACCGCTTCCACTGCCTGCAGATTTTCATCCAAAATATCTTCACAGAGATCGGCGTCATCCTCTTTGGAAGTGAATTGCGTTTTCTTGGTTATCTTCTGATATACCAGATGATTTGATTGCAGATAAACATTGAAATAAGACATCGATTTTTCATAATCCATCATCGCTACGATATCTTCATTGGTTGGATTGAGAGCGACCTGATCTTCATTTTTCTTAAAAGCATTCGTCAAAGCCTTCAGCGCACGCAGATATAACTTTGAGTTAAACAGCATCAGCTTGAGAATGAATTGCGGAAAACGATCTGAAGTCACTATATGATTATTGGCCAGATTTAAAAGCTTGGTTTTCAGATAATCCAAAACATCATTACGCCCATCAACCAGCGTCACCAGATAATTGGAATTATAAATAATCCCCAGCGGCACAGTCCGATAATGAAAAGTATCGCCCTGCATTGAAATCGGCGTTTGCAAAAGCAAAAAATTATAATCATCCATCACTTCCAGTTTTGGAACTTCTTCTTTATCTTTCACTGAATCAACCACTTCTTGGGTAATTTCGATATAAGGTGCGAGGAAATCCAATTCTTCTTCCGTCGGCTCTCGCAGCTCAATCCAACAGTTCTTCACTGGTTTTTTCAGAAATTCCATTTTTCCCTCACGCAGGCGATAAATTTTCAGCATAAATTTCAAATTAATTTCACTTCATTTTCGGGCGAAATTATACTGCTAATACCAAAAAGAAAAAGTGCTTTTTAAAATCGTCTATGTCAGATCAAAATACCCACAAATGTTATCGGTTAAAAAGTTAAACCAATAAATAAGTCTGACTCTCGACTTCATAAACCAAACTCTTTTGGTCTGATCTAATCAGCTTCATCGCCCAATCCGCAGCAGCATCTGGCTGAATGGCAATTTTCATTTTCTCAGCCTTTTCTACTTCGCTGTAGTCAGTCCATTCCAGCAGCGTATCCACCGGCCCAAAATGCGCTACTCTCATATCCAGATCCGGTCTATCTTTGGCGACCAATTTATCAATGTCCAGATCAGCCAATTTCGCTAAAGTATAAGCAAAAGTATTTTCTTTCATCTGCACAGAATTTTTGGAATTGCTCTGCAAAGTCATCGCCCCTTTGGCCAATTTATCGCGCAAATATTTAAACATCAGCCAAGGACCTTTCATATCCACACTCATCACCAAGTCAAATTTCTCTTCATCCATTTCCCAATATTTTCCTCGACGCATCACGCCCGCATTATTAATGAGCAAATCCACTGGCTCAACAATCCGCGCCACTGCCTCAGCCACCAATTTTTCCTTGGAAACATCTGCATAGAGATAAATCACGCCATCAACTAGTTCAGCTGGCTTAGTTCTACTCAAACAATAAACTTTCATACCCTCTACCACTAGTCGCTTGGAAATAGCATAACCAATTCCTCTCGATGCACCTGTAATCACTGCCACTTTATTTTTGAATTCCATTAGAAAAATCTTAAATCATTAGTGATGTTAGTAGATTCCAGCTCTAAAATCCACATCTTTCCCCCACCATACAAGCCTGCTAAACTAATTCCGGCATTTAAACTGTCAACATGCAAATCAAATATCCACCGGCCGCTTGCAACAATGTTCAAGCTCCACTCAATCCCGACAAAATCATTTTGAAGTTCTTGGCTATTAATCTTAAATAAACATGCTCACCATCAAAACTTCCTCCATCGAAGACGCATATCAGATCCATCTGCAAATCCCAGAATTTGAAAATCGCGTTCCTCTAGAGGAATTTCGTAAAAAATTGGCGAGCAATCCCGATCAGCGCATTATCATCGCCTATCACGATCAAAAACCCATCGGTTACATGGTTTCTTATGATCGTTTCAAAGATGGCTCTATTTACTGTTGGATGACTGGCGTAATCCCTGAAGCGCGCGGCCAGGGAGCACTCAAAGCCATGATGCTTGATTTGATCGATTGGGCCAAAAATAAAAACTACCAGGAATTAAAAATCAAAACCCGTAATGTCCGTCGGGCAATGCTAAATTTCCTGGTAAAAAATAACTTTAATTTTTTGGAAGTTGAACAGCGTAAACTTTTAAAAAACCATCGCATTCTTTTAATCAAAAAATTATGAAGCAAATAAATCCTCACGATCAAAAACCCAGTTTTCTTTCCAAAATCCCTTCTATCGCCTGGATCATTACTGTCCTAGCAACCCTAGCGGCCGGTATTGGCATTATCATTGGAACTTTTTTGGGAATCGCTACAATCGAAGGCTTTGCTTCAATGATTTTATTGGTAGCTGGTTACTTCTATTTCCGCGGACTCAGCAGTCCTGTTGGGGAACAAACTGGATCTTTTGTGCTGGCCATAAGTATTATCTTTTTTGCCTTAATGGGAATGTCCATCGACCAGCCAGGAAATTTTCTTTACAACAAACCGCTGGAAATGGTTTTTTGTCCTCCTCAAACAGTTTTACTGCGCGGCGTTGATACTTACCATCTGCTTCCAGGTCGTACCGATATTGTTCAAAATTTTGCCTGTTATGATTTAGCTGGTGAAAATAAAAAAGAGCTGGGCATATTTGAAATTATTATCACCCGTTTTGTCGAATACGTTGTAATTGGCTACATACTATTTTTTTCCACTAAATTCATTCAAAAGAAAAAATCATAGCCTTTCGGAATATCTTCGTGAAGTAAGCGCGGATTCTATCAAGTCGATCTTTCAGCATTCTGCTAAACTAGCCTTGCACATTATCAAACCAACCCGCAAACGTCATCGCGGTTAAGCCTCAAATCATGAATAGTTATTGGCCAGAATATTTCGAGAAAACCAAAACCTATCCTGCTTCCAAGCTGCTGGAGATGGCCTTTCCTCTCTGTCTTGAACGCCAACATGCTCTGGATCTGGGAGCTGGAGCTCTCCGCGACAGCAAGTTTTTACTTTCTGCTGGATTTAAAAAAGTGACAGCCACAGACGGCAACAAAGCCATCAAAAAATACGCTGAGAAAATTCCCACTAAAGCTCTTAGCTTCATCATCCAATCTTTTGAGAATCTTCAGCTCCCAACAAGTAGCTACGATTTGATCAATGCGCAATTTGCTTTACCTTTCACCTCCCCTCCCCATCTGCCCGACCTCATCGAACAAATCAAAAGCGCTCTCAAACCAGGCGGCATTTTCTGCGCAAATTTTTTTGGACCAAAAGATGATTGGAGCAAAGAACCAAATATGACTTTCACTAGCCAAACCAAAGTTCGACAAATACTCAGGGGTCTCAAAATTATTCAGCTCAATGAAAAACACTACAGCGCCAAAACCGCAGACAACCAACCAAAAAATTGGCATATTATCGAAATAATCGCTCAACAAAAACCAAAGCCAAAAACTTCTTTTTGAAAATGTCTTCAAACTGCCGTAAACTTGAACAGTCACAAACAAAAATCAAATGGATCAGAAGAATTTCGGCGAAGTTTTTGGTTGGTATGGCACTCTAGCAATTATTGGGGCTTATGCTCTGATCAGTTTTAATTTTACCGATGCCAACAATTTAATGTATCAGCTTTTGAATATTACTGGCGCTGCTGGAATCGAATATATCTCCATGCAAAAGAAAACCTATCAACCCGCAGTTATTAATATGATTTGGTTTGTTATTGGTGCGGCTGCTATTCTAAAAATACTTCTCTTCAAATAAATGAAAAGACGTTGTTTCAAAAATAAAACTTATGGCTACAACTCGGCGGGCATTCTGATAGCGAACCGTTAATCAATCACTCGTATGGTCACAAACATTAACAACTCTACCCTTGAAAATTAATCTCCATCACTCAACCGACCGTGGACTATCAGCACTAGGTTGGCTGGTCTCCAGATTCAGTTTTAGCTTTTCCAGATACTGGAATCCCGATCGACTCGGCTTTGGTCGTTTACTCGTTTTAAACGATGATTTAATCGCGCCAAGCACAGGCTTCGACACCCACCACCATGACGACATGGAAATTGTTACCATCGTCACCTCAGGTGAATTGGCCCACAAAGATAATACTGGCGCCGAAGGAATCGTTCACCCAGGCGAAGTGCAAATTATGAGTGCGGGCACAGGTATTGAACACTCTGAACACAATCCCAGTACTGAAAATTATCTCAAACTTTTTCAACTCTGGATACTTCCAGAGAAAGGCGGTCTTCCTCCACGCTATGATCAAAAAACCTTTTCTCCAGCCGATCGTCAAAACAAATTACAATTAATAGTCAGCCCCGACGCCAGCGATAATTCTCTAAAAATATTCCAACAAGCCTGGCTCACTTTATGCGACCTTGATACCAATCAAGAAATTGTTTACAAACTCCATAATCCTAAGTCTGGTTTATTTATTTTCGTCATTGATGGGAATTTAGAATCAGAAGGTCAAAAAATCTCCAAAGGTGATTCACTAGAACTCAGTGAAATCGATGCAGCAATTACAATCCGCGCTGAACAAAACTCTCAACTCTTATTTATTGAAGTTCCTCTATGAAGTCCACTTTCAAAAACCTAGCCGCCGAAATCAAAAAACTTGGCAACCCAGAAAAAGCCAAAAACTCCCAGCGCTTCTTCAAAACTGGACCTGGTCAATACGGCGAAGGTGACATTTTCCTTGGTCTCACTGTGCCAGAGCAACGTCAAGTTATTAAACCATTCCTCGACCTTTCTCTCGCCGATCTCAGTGAGGCCCTTCACTCCAAATATCATGAATTCCGTCTGACCGCTTTACTGATTTTAAACTACCAATATGCCAAAGCGGCCAAAGCTATGAACGACAAACTTTGTCAGGTACTCTGCGAGTTTTATTTAAAACATTCGACTCGCATTAATAACTGGGATTTAGTTGACGCCTCCGCCCGCAATGTTCTTGGAGAATACCTCTACTCTCATCCTCGCAAAATTCTTTACAAATTAACCGCCTCCAAAAACCTTTGGGAACGTCGCATTGCCATCATCGCTACCTATGCTTTCATCAAGAAAAATGATTTCGCTGATACTTTAAAAATCTCCGAAATCTTATTCCAAGACAAAGAAGATTTAATGCACAAAGCAGTTGGTTGGATGCTCCGCGAAGTTGGCAAAATGGATCGTCAGACACTCGATCAATTCCTCCGCAAACATTATCAAAACATGCCTCGCACTGCTCTGCGTTACGCCATCGAACATTACCCTGAAATTGATCGACAAAAATTTCTTAAAGGAAAAGTTACTCTGAAAAAACAGAAGCCGTAGGTATTTTCCAAATTTCCTGCTATCCTATACAGGCTTAATTTATAAATTCCAATTATGCCATTTACACTACCAGATTTACCTTTTGACCCAACTCAATTGGCACCATTCTGCAGCAAAGAAACTTTTGAATATCATCATGGCAAACATCACGCCGCTTATGTGACCAAACTCAATGATGCTGTCAAAGACTCTCCAATGGCTGAAATGTCTCTCGAAGACTTAATCCGCAAAGCCCATCAAGAAAACCTCAAACCGATTTACAATAATGCCGCTCAGCACTTCAATCACAGCTTTTTCTGGAATTGCATGAGCCCAAATGGCGGCGGCGCTCCAGGCGAAAAACTGGCTGCTGCCCTGGCTCGCGACTTCGAATCCGTCGATAAATTTAAGGAACTCTTTTCCGCCGCCGCCACTACCCTTTTCGGTTCAGGCTGGGCTTGGTTGGCACAAGGTAAAGACGGTAAACTAGAAATCCTTCAAATGAAAGACGCCGACACACCTCTTATTTTGGACCAGAAACCACTTTTGACTTTGGACGTTTGGGAACACGCTTATTACATTGATCATCGCAATGCTCGCCCAGCCTTCATCACAGAATTCTGGAAATTCGTTAACTGGCCACATATCGAAAATCTGCTTTCCTAACAATCCCATCATTTACGCCGTTTCAGCCATTATAGTCTTGATAACAAGCTATTTTGCCAAACACATGATTTTGCTAAGATAGGAATCATTTCCATGGAAGAACGATTATGTTTGACTTTCTTTTATTGAACCTATACCCTAGGTAATAGGATATTCAATAACTTGTAATACTTATGAAAACGCTCCCCACCAACAAAGGGAAATCTTTAAAAAGCGTTAAGCAAGGCTTAGGCACTTTGAGTAAAATAGTTGAAATGATAGAAGAAGACAGATACTGCCCTGAGGTAATTCAGCAAATCGATAGTGTTATTGGGTTATTAAAAACAGCAAAGCGTGTGTTACTTGCTGGTCATCTTGATACATGTGTCGCTCATCAAATGAAGGAGAATAAAAAGAAGGCAATCGATGAACTTCTTAAAATATATAATTTATCCAATTAGTTATGAGCACTCCTCAGACATTTAAAATCAAAGGCATGCACTGTGCTTCATGCGCTGGCATTATCGAAAAAACTTTTAAAAAACAGAAAGGTGTAGAGTCAGCTGAGGCTAATTACGGGACTGAATCGGTCAAAGTTTCTTTTGACTCTGAAAAAATTACTCCCGAATACCTTTCTAAAACGATAGAACCCTTGGGCTATTCTCTTATGATGCCAACCGCGGAAGAAATGTACATGTCACCAGACGAACACGCCGCGCATCTTGGCTTAAACCAATCCAAAAAAGAAAAACTAGCAGAGATTGCCGACATGAAAGCAAAGGTGGTTTCCGCAATACCTCTCGCTATTTTTGCGATATTTGTAATGACTTGGGATATTTTAGCTCAATATAAAGTCATCCCCAGAATGCCCTTTGTATGGGCTGAGCTTTTTGATCATATTCTCCCAGTCGCCGCGACCTATATTTTGGTTGTGGTTGGCAGACCTTATTTACTTGGAGTATATCGTTTTATCAGATACGGCAAGGCCAACATGGATACCCTCATTGGGATCGGTACTTCAGTAGCTTTTTTATACAGCCTACTTTTGTCAGCACTGGAGACTCAGCTCCGACCCTATTTGAATGTTGAACATAATTATTATGACGTTACAATTGTTGTCATCACCTTTATCGCGTTCGGCAAATATCTTGAGGCGCGATCAAAATTAAAAACAGGAGATGCCATCGAAAAACTTCTCAATCTTCAAGCGAAAACTGCTTTGGTGATTCGAGGCGGTAAAGAGATAGAAATACCGATTGGGCAAGTACTTCATGGTGAAATAATCATCGTTAAGCCTGCTGGAAAAATCCCTGTCGACGGTACGCTTGTTGAAGGTTCATCCTACATTGACGAATCCATGGTAACGGGTGAACCCATGCCTGTGAAAAAAAATATCGGAGATGCTGTTGTCGCAGGAACGATCAATACGACGGGCGTATTCACGTTTAAAGCAACCAAAGTTGGCTCAGAAACATTACTAGCACAAATTATTAAAATGGTTGAGGAGGCACAAGGAAGCAAGGCTCCTATTCAGGCGCTTGCTGATAAAATTTCTTCCGTTTTTGTGCCCATCGTACTAGTTCTCGCTGTACTCGCGCTCGATGCGTGGCTTCTTATCGGCACCCCTTCTCTGGGATTTTCTCAGGCACTTTCTTACGGTCTCGTCTCTTTCGTTGGTATTCTCGTGATCGCCTGTCCTTGCGCACTGGGACTTGCAACGCCTACGGCAATTATTGTTGGTGTGGGTAAAGGTGCACGGGAAGGAATCTTGGTGAAGGACGCCGCAACACTTGAAAAATTGCACAAAGTGAACGTGGTCGTGGTTGACAAAACGGGAACTATCACCCGCGGAAAACCTGAACTCGTTTCAATTAAAAATTTGTCAGACAAAACAGATCAGAAAATCCTCTCCATCCTCGCAACGCTGGAGAATAAATCAGAACATCCTATTGCTCATGCAATTGTAACATCCGCCAAAAAAAAGAAAATTGCGTTTAAAACCCTCAATGACTTTGAGGCTGTTAAAGGCAAGGGTATTCGAGGAATGATCGATGGTGTCGAATACTTTGCGGGCAATCTAAAATTGATGAACGCCCTCAAACTATCCCTCAAGGCACAGGCTATTGAAAAAGAAACAGCTGAAGGAAAGACTCCCGTAATCCTTGCTACCAAAGATCAAATTCTTGGCCTCTTCATGGTCGCCGATGCCATTAAACCTGAAGCAGTTCAGGCAGTGAAAAATCTGCATAAACTGGGTATAAAAACCGTGATGCTCACGGGAGATAACAAGAACACGGCTCGTTTTATTGCCGATCAGGTTGGTATTGATGAAATTGTTGCGGAAGTTTTGCCAGCGGACAAATTGGCAAAGATACGTAATCTTCAGAAAAATGGGCATGTCGTGGCAATGGCTGGTGATGGCGTGAATGACGCGCCAGCATTGGCTCAAGCTGATGTTGGGATTGCCATGGCTACCGGAACAGACGTTGCCATTGAAAGTGCAGGCATGACGCTGCTCCACGGCGATATTTCCAAATTAGTAAAAGCCATTCGTCTTTCAAAACTCACCATGCGAGGCATCAAGCAGAATCTGTTCTGGGCATTTATCTACAACATCGTTGGTATACCTCTGGCTGGCGGGATATTCTACCCATTCTTCGGATGGCTTCTCTCTCCCGTATTCGCTGGATTTGCAATGGCCATGTCGAGCGTATCCGTGGTCGTCAACTCACTCCGTTTAAAGATGAAGAAACTGTAATCACGTTTAGTTAATAACTTAAAGTTATGAACAAAAAATATCTAATCCCCATCATCGCGTTAGCGCTCTCGCCCATACTCATATCGCTTTTCTTAATCAATACGGAGGAAAAAAGCGCTTCAAACACCAGCATTGAGGAAAAAGTATATGTTGCGCTCGAAGCCGAAGGCCGGGTGGGAGTGATTGATGCACAAACTAGAAAAGTTATCCGTTCTATTGATCTGTCTGAAGTGCAAAATAATACTTTTGTGAGATATTCCGCCCACAATGTTCAAGTTTCTCCCGATGGGAAGAAAGTATTAGTCACCGCAAACGTTGATCGTGGTGCCATGATGGAAAAAAAGCATGAAGGAATAGAAGATATTACAGACGGATTAATGGATAAGATTTTCGTTATCGATCCCACTACTGATCTTATAACAGGATCAATTGCGATCGACGTTGATACCCATCTGGCACACATTGTTGTGAATTCAAATGGAAGTATTGCCTACGTCACTCTTCAGGAAAAAGGACAACTATACGCCGTTAATCTTAATACCAATGAAGTAGTTTCGACCTTTGATTTTGGTAAGGAAAGCGAACCACATGGTCTCCGATTACTTCCTGACAATTCCAAAGTATTTGTTGCTCTAATTGGGAAGAAAGCAATGGCGAGTGTTGATACCAAGACAGGAGAAATCAAATATTACCCTCTCTCAGGTGCAACTGTGCAAACGGCGGTAACTGCTGATGGCCAGTATGTCTTTGCCAGTGTGTATGACACAAAAAAGGTTGCATGGCTTCATCTGGCCTCAAACACGCAAGGATATATTGACTTACCTGTAGAGGATGCCAAAGGCTCTGTGCAGCTGTACGCTACCCCTGATTCGAAATATCTGTATGTAGTCAATCAGGGATACTATTTTGACCAGCCAACGGGAGAGACCGTATACCGAATTAATATAAGCGCAAAGACTGTCGATCAAACCATTGTTGCGGGAAGTGCGCCACATGGTGTTGTAGTTAATAAGGCAGGTACATTCGTATATGTCACGAATCTTTTGAGCAAAGATGTTTCTGTTATTGATACGAGTACGAACAAAGAAGTCTCTCGCATAACAGTGGGTGAAATGCCCAATGGTATCAGCGTCTGGAACAAAAAACTTGGTGGCACTCCTTAATTTATAACAGCTATGAAAAAACATTCTTTCTACGTTACAGGCACTCACTGCAACTCCTGCAAAATTCTCATTGAAGAGACCATTATTGAGCATGACGAGGTTTCAAATGTACAAGTACACTTGCACAAAGAAATGGTCGAGATCGAAGGAAACTTTTCAATGAATCCAGAGGAGCTTATTAGCGCTTTAAATCCGCTTTTAGAACCGTACAAATACACGCTCTCACTTAAGAAAGAAAAGCAAAAGAGAGATTTCAAGTCGCTCTTGACGGCCATACCCATTGGATTGATGGTATTGGCATTATTTTTTCTCCTTCAAAAATCAGGAATTATCAATTTTGGATTCGAAGGAGGTATAACTCCGTGGACAGCACTCATGATCGGGTTGATCGCATCTGTTTCGACCTGTCTTGCCGTAGTTGGAGGGCTCATCTTTTCGCTCTCCGCACAGGTTTCCAAAAATATTTCAACTTTCAGGCCATTTGCTTTTTTCCATGTCGGACGTCTCGTGAGTTTCATGGTACTCGGAGGGGTACTCGGAATGGTTGGCAGTGCTCTTGCCATAAATACTACAATTACTGCAATTTTTGGGCTGATCGCCGCCTTGGTCATGATTATTTTGGGAATAAATCTCCTCGATTTATTCCAGCTCACCAAAAGCCTCCAACTCGCATTGCCCAAAGGGCTATTTGCAAAAGTATCGAAAATAAAAAACGGATTTTGGGCACCATTTATCGTCGGGGCTGTAACATTCTTTTTACCATGTGGCTTTACGCAATCCATGCAGATTGCTTCGCTCTCAAGCGGCTCCTGGCTGCAAGGAACCATTATCATGACGATGTTTGCCCTTGGAACTTTACCGATGCTGGTGCTGCTATCGTTCAGTTCATTTAAATTCGCCCACACCAAGTACGCCTCCGTTTTCTTTAAAGCCGCTGGCATTATTGTTATCGGTCTAGGAATTTTTGCCTTTCTTGCGGGACTTGCGGGACTGGGCATTATCAGACCTTTATTTAATATCTAATATTATGAAAAAAATCTTCATCACACTAAGCATCGTCCTCAGTTTGGGACTCATCTGGGTAGCACTCAGTATGAACAGCGAGCCAGCCACACAAGGCTTGGATGTCGTAAGGATAGAAAATAACACGCAGTATATTCGAATTTTGGCTCGTGGCGGTTATTCCCCAAAGCAGATTAATGCGACAGCAAATATGCCTACCGTCCTAGAGATAGAAACAAAGGGAACATATGATTGTTCAGCGGCATTAACCATTCCCAAGCTTGGTTACAGCCAGTTTTTGCCACCTTCAGGGGTGACAAAAGTAGAGGTGCCGAAAAATCAGACTAGTGATTCTCTTGATCTTACCTGCAGTATGGGAATGTATAATTCAGTCATCAACTTCAATTCTTAATCCACATAACTATAAAAAAACTCTCATATCTGACCTCGTTAATAAAATTAATCTATAACCTAACCCCAAAATATGACCAAATTTCAAAAAATATCGTGGTTCCTCCTTCGCATCACGATGGGATGGATGTTTTTTTATGCAGGAATCACGAAAGTTATTAATCCAGCATGGTCTGCTGAAGGATTTTTAAGGGAAGCGAAGACACTTCCTGAATTCTATGAGTGGTTAGCAAGTCCCAGCGTGCTCCCTGTGGTGAACTTTTTGAATGAGTGGGGGCTCACTTTATTGGGCGTATCACTTATGTTGGGTATCATGCTTCGAGTATCAACAACGCTTGGCGCAGTCCTCATGTTTTTGTACTACTTAGTTGCTCTCGACTTCCCATATCCTAATACGCACGCATTCATCGTGGATGAACATATTATTTACATCGCCGCTTTATTATCTTTGAGCGCGGTCAAAGCTGGCCGTATCTGGGGCTTGGAGACTTGGTGCTCTAAACTTCCCATTTGCGTACGCTATCTCAAATAACGCTTTTTCAGAACTTCTGCGGTAAAGTAAACATGCGCGTCTAAAAACCTCTGCTTCAAAACAGGGGTTTTTCTTTTACTGATTTTCAAGCCCTCTAAAAACAATAAATCTCAATCATATTACACCATTGGCAACCTAATCAAGCCAAAATGTTTTTCTAATAAGAAATACCGCCACTTCAAGTAACATATCTTCAGATATTTGACTTTAAAGCAAATTTCACGCAAAAAAAACAATACGTCCTACACAAATTCATATACTGTATAACTAAAATAAAAAAGTCAACTAACATCCTAATCAATAAAATCACGCCCCTTGACGGAAAAGAGGATTATTGAATTTAGGCAGTTTTACAAATCTTCAAACTCTGATTAAATAGACAATTGACAAATATTATTTTCAATTGCGAAGCATCAAACAACTTCAAAAAAGTTTTGCACAAAGTACCAACAATAACTATAACACAAACGACCTAAAAATTAAATGAGTATTTCTTTACTATACATATAAGAGTATTAAAATAAGGGTAAATTTTTACAAAAATATTCAAAAATATTAAATGGCAATCTCCAAAAAGGACAATCTGCATCAACTCATTAAAGCTATGAGCAAAACTGAAAAGAAGTATTTTAGAAATTTTCTCAAAAATTCTACTCAACCAAAACTCTATTTACAACTCTTCAATCATTTAGAGAAACAGTCAAAGCACGACAAAAATGAAATCAAGAAAGCTTTTGACACCAAGACAAATGAATTGCCTGTTATTAAAACCTACCTCGCCAAAACTTTACTAAAATCTCTTACCAATTTTCATCGAGAAAATTCACTTTTTGACAAAATACATCAAAAATTTTCTGAGATAAATATACTTTTACAAAAAGAACTTTTCGACTTGGCAGAATTTGAAATTGATAAGTTAGTATCACTTTGTCAAAAAAAATCCTATCAGCACGAATTACTCCAGGCATTGGAATTTAAAAAGCGCTTCCTACTTCAAAAGTTTGGTCCAGCTTCAGAAATTTCCAAAAAAGCCTTCCTCCAAGCCATCGAACAGCAAAATGCCTTACTTGGGAAGATTTACAATCTGCATCAGTATCAAGAACTTCAGGCCAGCTTTTATGAGCATTTCCACCAAACAACCGGCATAAACACCACAGTTTATACCAATTTAAATAAAAACCCCTTACTCGCCGATGAAAAGGCAGCCGAAAGTCTTTCTGCCCAGATATTGCAGGCCGAATTACTATATAGTCTGCATATTTTTAAGGATAAAAATTATCGTGAAGCTGATCAGGTATTACAAAAAATACTTCGCCAAATTGAGCGCGAACCAGATTTTATCCGTGAAAATCCCCTTACCTACCTCAACTTACTGAATAAAGCTGTTGAATTGCAGCTACATCTCAAACATTTCACGGAAATCCCTTTAACCATTGAGAAAATTCGCCAAACTCCTGAAAATTTTCAATTGGATATTTGGCAACCAGCCATTGTCCGCCCAATGATGGAAGCTTCTGCTCTGGAATTACAGCTTTATATCTCTACTCATGACACCGCTCATGCCGATTTGCTCATCGAAAAGCTCGATCAGAAGTTCAAAACTCTCAACTCCGCCGCGCTCAAACAATGGCCTGTGATACTGAATGCCCAAATTGCTGAATATTATCTGGAAATTGGCGAACTTTCCAAAGCTATTCAGCGCATCAAGAAAATCAAAACCGCCGAATCAGCCGATCGTGAAAAAGACACTTTATTGCAAACTATCCTTTTGGAAATAGTGCTAAATCTCAAGCAAAAGAACTTCTTCCAACTCAAAGCATCTCTGCAAGATTTGCGCAATTATTATCAAAAACATCGCAAGCCAACCCGTTTGGAAAAACATTTCCTCAAAGCCCTCAGCGACTTCCCGACGCTGCTACTACAACCTCGCAAACATCGCCAATTACAGCGCCGTTTAACTGAACTCAATCAATCTTTCCAAAAAGCTACTGACGAATCCAAAGCCCGCTATTCCGCTAAGCATGGAGATTTACAAAAGCAGCAGCAGATTTTGAATTTAATCAATCAGGAAGCCATGTTATATTTTGGCTTAGAAAAATAAAAAGCACCATGGCTAAAACAGGCGAACGTTACTGCATCAACTCCTGCTCACTGGCTTTTAAGAAAAATTAATCCCCTCTTCTCTCAGCAAATCTTTCTTCATCTTTAATCCAAGCGCAAAACCACCCAAGCCACCATCTTTTCTAATTACCCTATGACAAGGGATTTTTACTGGAAAAGGGTTTCTGCCAATAGCACTAGCTACAGCACGTACAGCACGAGGATATCCTGCCATCTCTGCTACTTCAGCATAATTTCTAGTCTGACCTTTAGGAATGTTTAACAAGGCTTTCCAAACAGCCTTTTCCAATTTTGAAGGCTCTTTCTCAAATTTAAATTCTTCGAATTTCATAGATTTATTGTTTATAGCGTTGTCCAGCAATTATCACCTTAGACTTTTCAATAACAAAATTTTCAAATTTAGCAAAATGATGCGCAGGAATTTGTACTGAAGCTTCGACATAAAATGTATCATTACCCTCTACATCCTCAGAAATTTTGGAAGCAATATTAACCGCACCACCAGCAATGTCTTTGCCAGCGCCGCCATCCAGTCTAAACAACAAAACATCGCCACGACAAAGGCCAATCGAAACACGATCATTTCCACTACGACTGGATAAAAGTAAATCTTCAGCAAACTCTACTGCCTCGCTATCACGGTCCGCCACGAAAATACCTAGATCACCATTTGATTTCACTACTTCCACATCATACTTTTGAGCAACTTCCAACCAGACTGCATTCACCACCACCCAATCAGTTAATTCCTGTAGCAAAAGTCTTTCTTTATGATGATAATTCTTAATTAGAATCACCACTTTATTTTTATAATAATTATCCAATTCAGCCTGATTATTTCGCTTCAGAGCAAGAAAGAAATCCGAACTAAATGGAAATGGATAAAAATTTTCTGGTTTAGGATGATCCAATATATTTCTATCAAAACCATCCCAATCACCAAGTTGGTCATAATTTAGATGATAGAAAGGTGTTTTAAAACCAGTCAAATCCTCTCTAGCAACCAGTAAATCATGCCAACTTGGAGAAAGTTCTGCTCTCACACTTTCTGACAAAACAATTTCTTGTGCATCAGTAAAATCTTCCGAAATGTGCTCCACCAAATCAGCTTGTTCTCCAAATAAAGACATTCCCAGCTCCCAAAACTTGCCGCGATGAATGCCCATGCCAACCTGCAATAGACCACGATGAATCTGCTTTTGTGCTGCAACCATTTTTTCTACTAACTGATCTGCTTTTACTTTGGCCGCATCATAAAACATCGCCGAATTATCAGCAGCCCAAATTCCCAGACCACGGCCACCAATCGCTCTACCATGTTCAAAAACAATTTCCTTCGGCTCGCTAACCAGTTTCATCACTTCAATCAAAGTTCTTTCAGTAGTCAGACGAGATAATCCAGCCGAGTCAGTAGTGACATAATAACCATCTCTTTCAAACGGACGCAAAATTTCATTTTGATCATAAGATTGTTTAGCGCTTGTTTCCCAAGACTTAATCACCTCCACTGGCACAGTACCTGCAACCTCCTGTCTCAGATCCGCCAGTGACGCCAAAATTTTTCTTTTTCTCTCCATGTGTTAAATTAAATCTCGTGCAGACCTATCTTAGAACAAAAAAACAAAATTACAATGAGCTGGATACTACTTACTATCATACAAGCCGCGATCGAAGCTATCAGCAATATCTATGATCGCTACGTCCTCAAAAACCGCGTTCAAACTTTCGAAACTTTAATTATTTTCTGGGGCGTCTTTTCTCTAATCATGTTCTGCGCGCCGGCATTAATCACCAATGCAGTCACAACCCATTTAGAAGTCATTCTACTCGGCTTCACTAGTGGATCACTTTATGTCCTGGCCATGTACTTTTATTATCAAGCCGTTGATCGGGTAGAAGTTGACCGCATTATTCCAGTTCTTTCTCTTAATCCAATTTTCATTTTGTTGGGTGCAACTATCTTCTTCCAAGAATTCCACAGCATCAGCCAATACATCGGCATAGCCCTAATCA
>CAUJDC010000058.1 GCA_963169815.1 Patescibacteria group bacterium
AACTCAAAGATATGACTAAAGAAGATTATAAAGGAAATACTGTTTACACTGCCAAGTCTGAGGACGGTAGCCTAAATGTTTTTACCAGATATAAAGATACAGTTTTGCTTTCTGATAGTGTGGAAAATCTCAAAATGATACTTGATCGTGTTGTCAGTGGAGAAAGCTTGGTAGCTGCTAAGCCTGGTTATGCCAAGGCTATGAAAGATTTGAAGCCAAATTTGGCCATGGTTTATGCAGACCTTTCTGCAATTACTGGTCAAATGGCTGCGGATAGTCCAGAAGAGGTTCAAAGCATGACCAAGTCACTTGGCATGTTTGGTGTTCCTGCTGACTCTTTGAATGTTTTAGATACAGAAATACTTTTTGCCACTGCTGAGAAGGATGGTATCCGCATGAATGCTTCAGTTTATGCAAAAGAGGGTGCTGATATGAGTAAGTTGGCCACCAACGGTCAGAAGTTTTATCTAGCCAAGGATATTCCAGGCAAAACACCTTTACTATATAGCGAAGGTCAAGGATTCAAAGAGGCATATGAGAATATCTTGAAGGCAATGGAGAATGATCAGGAAATGAAACAGGGTATGGATGAAATGCGCAGTGGTCTTAAACAGGTTGGATTGGATTTTGATCAGGATGTTCTGGGAATTATGGATAAAGGCATTGCTATGGTATTAGCCGATAATGGCTCAGTTCTACCTTCAATCGGTTTCTATATTGATGCCAGTTCTAAGCCAGATTCTGCTAAAAAAATTGCTGGTGTTCTCAATACAATGCTAACCAGTGGTATCACTCAAGTCCAAACAGAAAATCCAGAAGCAGCAGCTTTGATTGATAAACAAGATGTTGAAGCAGATAAGCTTTGGAAAGTTAAGGTGAATATGGATCCACTGTTAATGTCCGCTCCGGAAAATATCGTAAAAAAACTAACAGGCCAGAAAGTTGAATTATATCTCGGCCTGGTTGGTAATAATGTTCTCGCACTGGCTCTTCATCCAGATTTGGAAAAGGTTTACGCGAAAGGTGGTGATGTAGTTGGCAATGCTGCTGAATTCAAACGCGCTTTGGATTTTGTAAAAGGAAATGATTTGACTGTAACCTACTTGGCTCCAGCCGCAGTATTTGATTATCTTGATCGAATTATGCAGTTGGCTAAGGATGGTGGTGCGGCTATTGATATGAGTGATTACAATCAAGTTAGATCATTGGTTAGACCAGTGAAGAGTATTATTATGGGCTCTGGAGGCTTTGCCAATGGAGTAGCTCGCTCAGAAATATTTGTGCATATTGGACAATAAATAATGGCTAATTTAGAAGAACAATTAAATAAAGAAAGATCAGGAAATAAAAAGAAAGCCTGGGTTAGAAAGATAATGATTCTCGTAGCAGTTTTAGCTGGTGCCGGAATCTTGTATTTGGCTTTTTTCGGTTCTAATAGTGGTGCTAAGTATGAGTTTGTGAAGGTGGCTAAAAAAGATTTAAAAGAATCAATTGAAATTACTGGTAATGTCGAGGCGGGTGCAACGATTGCGCTGTCTTTTCGAGATACGGGACAGGTAGATAAGATAAATTTTGACGCGGGTGATAAGGTTAAGAAAGGAGATGTTATTGCCAGTCTAAAAAATCGTGATCAGCAGTTAAGATTGGATCAGGCTGAAGCCAGCCTTCAGGGGGCTCAAGCAAATCTTAATCAGAAACTGGCGGGTTCACGCAGCCAAGAAATTAAAGTAGCTGATAGTTCTGTGGCCCGTGCTAAGGCGGCCGCGGAAAAGGTTAATATTGATTTTAATAATGCCAAGTTGGAGCTGGATTTGATTAAAAAGAAATATGTTGAGGACGAAAAGAAGGCCGCATTGCTGGTTGATGATGCCAAGGCTAGATATGAATTCGCCCTGAAAAATCAAACAAATACCGGTTTAACTAGAGAGCAGGCCATTGAGACAGCTCGTAAGAGTTTGGAAGCCCAGTTGTTTTCTAGTGGTGCTCAAATCCAACAAAGTTTGGTTACACTTAAATCAATTCTGGTAGATGATGGTAATTCGATTCTAGGTAATGATTTGCAGAGACTGGATTATCCAAAGAGAACTGAAGCTAATAATTTGTACTATCAGGTCAAACAGGATTTTGATCCTTTTTATACTGGACTCAGAGATGGTAGCGATTATACCAAAGAGCAGTTGAAAGAGTTTGCCGTTAAGGAACAGGCGATGATATCAAAACTATTGCAGGCCCAAAAATTAGTAGTTGATGCACTTAGCATCATGCCCTCTTCAGTGGATTTCACAGAAACTGAAATTACTAACTTGAAAAACACCTTGCTGGGTGAAAGTAGTAATGTCTCCAACAGTTTGGGTTCATTGAACCTGAGATATCAGGATATTTTAGACGCAGAACTCGGTAAACTAACTACTAGTGACCAGGAAGATTTGAATGTAGTTACAGCAAAGAATGCTTATGATCAACAACAACAAACTTATCAGCAAACTAGAATTGACCATCAGGTAGATATTAACTCTCGAGAATCAAGGATTCGTAGTTTGCAGGCTGATTACGAAATTCAAAAGGCAGAAATTGAATCAGCTGAGGCTAATCTTGATCAAGTGAAGGCTGGTCCTCGTGCAGTTGATGTGGCTTTCCTTAGAGCTGAAGTCGCTGCTAATCAAATTGGAGTTTCTTTAGCCGAAGAAGCTTTGGAAAAAACCTTGTTGAGAGCTCCGGTGGATGGTGTGCTTTCTCGTAAAAATATTGATGAAGGTGAGGATGCTATTTCTTCTGCATCTGTCTCTGCGCGCCAGGAAGGAGTTTTTGAAATGATTTCTGATCAGAAATATAAGATCGAAGCAGAAATAGCTGAAGTCGATATAAATAAGATTAAAGAAGGTGCGAAAGCAGAATTGACTTTGGATGCGGTCGGGGATGATGCCAAGTTTAATGGCACTATTACTAAAATAGAGCCAGTTCAAACTGTCATTCAAGATGTAGTTTTTTATAAGGCTGAAATCGTTATTGATTCTGAGGATGAGCGCATTCGTCCTGGTATGACGGCCAATGTGGAGATTGTTTTGTCTCGCCAATCTGAGGCTTTGAGCGTTCCTGAAAAGGCTGTTCAAAATGATAACGGACGTCGTTTTGTCCGTGTCCTGGTGGGAAATCAGGTTAAAGAAATTGATGTACAAACAGGCATTCGTGATATTCAAGGGAATTTGGAAATTAAATCAGGCCTAGTGGATGGTCAGGAAATTATTTTACGCACTTTAAATAATGGCAAATAAAAGTGCTGATAGAAAACATCAAAACTTGATTGAAATTGAAGGACTGAAAAAGACCTATTATTCTGAAGGTTTGCCGACACCGGTTTTACATGGAATAGATTTGAAAATTCGAGCCGGTGAATTTTTGGCAATTATGGGCCCTTCGGGTTCGGGAAAATCTACGCTCATGCATATATTGGGCTTTTTAGATACACTCTCTGAAGGTAAATTTACTTTTGATGGCGTGGATGTAAGTAAATTAAGTCAGGATGATTTAGCTCTGATTCGTGGTGAGAAAATTGGTTTTGTATTTCAGGCTTTTTTCTTACTGCCTCATGCTACTGTTTTGGAAAATGTGATGCTTCCTTTGGTTTACTCTCAAGCAGGTGATCATCATCGACAGAAGGCTTTAAAGGCTTTGGAAGCCGTAGGACTCAGTCATAGAGTTAATTTCTCTCCCACCAATTTGTCTGGTGGTGAAAAGCAGCGTGTAGCGATTGCCCGTGCTCTGGTCAATCAGCCAGCGGTGATTTTTGCCGATGAGCCAACTGGAAATCTGGACTCGAAATCAGGCAAGCAGGTGATGGATATTTTCCAAGAATTAAATAAGGCTGGTCATACTATTATTTTGGTAACGCATGAAAGTGTTACTGCGCAAAATGCTGAGCGTATTGTACGTATCAAAGATGGTTTGATTGAATCTGAAGAGATGGTTAAAAACAGGTTGGGGGAAACTTCTCAATATCAAAAGTAAGATGTCCAGAATACTTAAATTTATCGGTGTTGCTCTGCAGTCACTGTTTAGCAATAAAACCAGGACGCTTTTAACTATGATGGGAATTGTGATTGGAATTGGCTCGGTAATTTTGATGGTTTCTGTGGGCAAAGGGGCAGAAGGACTAATCCTGGCATCAGTAAAAAGTTTTGGTGATAGAAGTATTTTTGTACAACCAGGTGGTGGGACAGAAGGTGGGCCACCATCTGTTACAGCAATTGATAAAATCAAGTACAAGGATTATCTGGCTATGAAAAATTTCCGTGGACTGGAAGATGTTGCACCAATGTTGATTTATCAATCGGCAGTGAGCTATCAAAGTACTAGTTTGAAAACTAGAATTATTGGCTCTAATGAAAATTATGAAAAAGCCATCAATGTGGGTGTGTCCAGGGGTAGATTTTTAAGCGCCGACGACGTAAACAATGCCAGCAAGGTGGCGGTGATAGGTCTGGGTAATGCCAGTGATTTGTTTGGCGATCAGGATCCAGTTGGCCGCAATATCAAAATCAATGGCTACAATTATCAGGTGATCGGCGTGATGGATAAACAGGGGACTAGATTCTTTCAGGACTTCGATAAAAGAATTGTGATTCCAATTACTACTATGAAGGCGACAGTCTTTGGAGTCGACTATATTTCTACAGTTATGGCTAATGTGAATGGCAACCTGGAAGAAACCATGGTCGATTTGAGACGTTTTATACGTCAAAGACATGCTTTGTATAATCCGGAGGAAGATCCAAATAAAGATGATTTTAGAGTAGTGAGTCAGGTTGATGCTGCTAAGACTTTTCAACAAGTTGCTGATGTTTTGACTGTTTCTCTAGTGGCAATCGCAGCTATTTCTCTGCTGGTGGGGGGGATTGGAATTATGAATATTATGCTGGTGGCAGTCTCTGAAAGGACTCGTGAAATTGGTCTGCGCAAAGCCGTAGGTGCGGCTAACTCAGATATCAGTTTACAATTTTTAATTGAAGCGATTGTGCTAACTTTTGTGGCAGGTGCTATTGGTGTGATTGGTGGGGTTTTGGTTTCCTGGTTAATTTCGCTGGTGTTGGTACGTTTTCAACCCGATTGGCAGTTTGTAGTTACGCTTGATTCGATAGCAGTGGCTTTTGGAGTTTCGGTGATGATTGGTTTGATCTTTGGCATTTACCCTGCGCGTGTAGCTTCTAAGCTCGATCCTATTGTTTGTTTAAGAACAGAATAATGCTCAATAAATTAAAACAATATTTTGCTATGGCATGGCTGGCGATTAATGAAAATCGCGGTCGTTCAGTTTTAACTATGCTTGGTATAATTATTGGAGTTGGCGCTGTTGTTCTGATGACGTCTCTAGGTAAAGGCGCGGAGTCATTGATACTCGGTTCGGTCAGCAGTTTTGGCAGTGATTTAATTTACATCAATCCTGGTTCGCCAGATGAGGGACTTGTTGCTGGTTCAATCACTTCAGTTGATAGGCTCAAATATCGCGATTATTTGAATTTGAAAAAGTCTGACTTTTTAGAAAATGTGACGCCCTTTTTAGTCTATGATGCCATCCTGGTTTCTGGCGATGAAAATCAAAAAGCACAGGTAGTTGGTACAACCAATGGTTATTCCAAGGCGCTTAATTTCTATCCACAAAAGGGGAGATTTATTGAAGATTTTGATACAGCTTCATCAGCTCGAATTGTGGTGCTTGGCTATAAATTAGCTGATCGTTTGTATGGAGATAAAGATCCTATCGGAGAAGATTTAAAAATTAAAGGTCTGAATTTTAGAATAGTGGGACTGATGGAAGAGCAGGGTGGGAATGCTTTTGAAAGTTACGATGATATGGCTTTTATTCCAGTAACTACCATGCAAACTTATTTGTTTGGAGTCGATTATGTGCAGACGATTATGGCTCAAGCCAAAGGAAATATTGATCAAGCGGTAATTCAAACTCGCGAAGCGGTGCGCCGTCTTCACAATATAGATAATCCCAATGATGATCTGTCCAAAGATGATTTTAATATCATCACCCAGGAGCAAGCTGTGGGAATTTTTACTTCGGTTTCCAGCGTGCTGACTCTATTTATTACTTTGATTGCTTCGATCTCATTGGTGGTTGGTGGGATTGGAATTATGAATATCATGTATGTTTCAGTAAATCAGCGAACTCGTGAAATAGGTTTGCGAAAAGCAGTTGGCGCCACCAGTAGAGATATACTTTTACAGTTTTTGCTAGAAGCTGTGGTGCTGACGATGATTGGAGGCGTACTCGGAGTTTTGGGTGGAGTTGGTTTTTCTTTTTTGCTTTCAAAAATAATTGTGCGTTTTCAATCAACCTGGCAGTTTCAGGTTAATTACGAAGCCTTGGCGATTGCATTGGTAGTTTCAGTATTGATTGGAATTGTCTTTGGACTTTATCCAGCGCGCCGCGCTGCGGGGAAAAATCCAATTGAGGCTTTGCGATATGAATAGGCATGGCGAAGACCCCTGGCGCGACCTGGAAAGGTGCGAGGGGGCAGTGTCTAAGCCCAGCTCGATCAAGATGATCGTTCCCTGGATGACCACACCGAAGTCCTCTTCCTCCTCGCTGTTCCACGGGGAGTCGGGGAGGGATGAGTAGCAGCCCATCGGAGGGGAGAGGAGGTTGCGGCTGCGGGTCAGATGCTCCATGATCTCGTTGAAGGTCAGTCCGCTCTTGGCAAGCTGGACCAGTAGGGCGAGGTGGAGGTGGTAGAGCTTGAGAAGCTCTTCCTGGTTGATGAGGTGATCGCAGTGGAAGCGGATCAGCAGGTCGCGCAGGCCGTCGGCAGCGCAATGCAACTCATCCACCTGTTCGACCAGGCGGAGCAACTCCGCCTTTGTGGTGATGTTGGTGTCGACCTTCGCGGTAAGCTCTTTGAGAAGCTTGGTGGCCTTGGTGTTGATGCTGGCCATCAGCGCGTCGGTGTTTTCGGGCGTGAGTTCGTGGTACAACTCTCGGGCCACTGACACGTACCCGAGCTGCATCGCCGTTGGCAGGCCGTAGCGTCCACGAAGACCGAGGGTTTCAACTTTCCGCAGGATGTTCATGATGGAGGTTGTCCGTTTCCTCTGGCAAGTCGCCAGAGCTGTGGGAAAAAAGCTGGTTTTAGACGTTCAGTTGCGTTACCTACAAGTGCAAGTTAAGCAACAATACTGGTATTTTACTCTATTTTTCAAATATGTCAATATGGTGATTAATCTAGACATGTCGAAGTCCCGCTAGCGTTGGGTGACGACTTGCGGGACCGTTGTTTGTCTTAAGCGATAATAAACCGGCGAACGGAAGCAAACCTGGATGATAGGAAGGCTCTCTTCCTGTTTCAGGCACTTGAAGCAGCGGAGGTGATTGGCGTGGTGATAATCAACCTTGCGCAAAGCTTCCAGCAAAGACCGTTCATCCAGTCGACCTTTCTTCAGAGCCATCATGATTTGCCAATCCATGAAGTAGAGTCTGCTGGCAGAGTTCGAGTTGAACCCCCGGAACTTCATCAGGTTAAGGCCATGTATGAGGGTGTGCCGCTGGTCGAAGGCCAAAGCCTGCTCCAAAAGGAGGGCTGAGGTTTTGGGGTCTTTCGCGGTGTTCAAGGCTTCAAGCTGGTTGAGCTGAGCTTGCTGTTCAAAGGCCAGCGTGTTGACAAGGGTTTCAAGCTCTTCCTGAGTGATTTGATGTTGGTTGGGTTCAGGCCGTCTGCTATCTGGAGGGAAGCCGTTGTTCTCGTAGTTGAGGGCGATCAGACGACGAGCGGTGCTCATCGATTCGGTGTAGACACCAACCTCAGCGTTACGGTCAACTGCGCCCAACTGGATCAGGGTGGCAAGAATGGACGATTTCATGGTCGTTCTCCTGGGTTTGTCTAGTTGCTTAAGAGCGGTTAGTTACAGGACCAGTGTTAATTAGACCTGAAACATAATGCAATTTTAACATTTTCTAGTATTTCGTCAATAACCTTGACAATGCTGAAGTGTGCAACCTGATATTTGACAATAATACAATATAGTCTATAATAATCGCTCTAGTCATTTAGGTTACTTTTATGCTTGGTAAAAGAGATAAAAAAGAATGGAAGGCAATGGAACGTGAATTGGCTGCATTTGATAGACAAAATTCTTTTAAGAAAAATAGAAAATTTGAAGCAGTGGTTAGTCCTGAGGTTGTTAATTTGGTTAACTCGGAATGTAGCTCAATCAGAAGAGAGGTAATGATGAATGCATTACCAGCTTTTACACATACTTTTTATACAAAAGTCAGACAGTTATATAGAGAAAAAGGTGATGGCTTGCATATTATCAATGCTGTAGATTCTGCAGAGACGCCCGAAGACTGGTTGGATGTACTTTTTATATTAGATCAACTGGCTTTAAATGGAGATGCTGAAGCATCTGAATTGGCTAATTATATTTGCGGTTATATCGAAATTGCTAATAGAAAGGTAGCCTTTCAGCAGGCAGCGCAAAATTGTTATGGCGAAAAATATGCTTCCATAGAGTGGTATTTGAACAGAATTCATGCAAATAAAGATCTGCTCAAACAACGCTTAAATGTCTATTTAAATACCAGCGATAAAGCTCCTAATTTTGATATTGTTTTAATTGATACGGTTGAAGCGATTTTTATGGATGGAGAAAATGAGAATGGTGAAGAAAAGCCTGCTGCAGAAAGAGTAACAGTTGATTCAAAAACTGCTCAAGCATTGATAGAAAAACTGGAAGTAGTTGGTGAATTGGAAAGTCCAGCCATAGCTAGATTGCTGGATTTCATTCTGGATAGGGAATATTGGAAAGAATACTTTGTTAGAAATATTACTCGGAGGAAAGAGGCCAAAAATAGACTTTTTGATACTTCCTTTAAATCAGTTGTTTCAAAATTGATCAGCGCGGTTGGTGAACACGCTTTGTTTAATTGTGTAACTGATGAAGATTTAAGAATGCCTTTTGAGAAAATTAAAGCCATGTCTCGAATGTCTAAAGAAAATTTTTCTCGATTGGATGAGGCCGAGATTATGGAAGTCGTCTCTGCCGCTAAACATGTTTTAGAAAGAATGTCAGACGAAGCTTTAGAAGACGAGTACGAGGTTGAACTTGAAATGTTTGAATTATATTTGGGAGTAATTTTGAAAAAGCACTTTGTTCATCTGGATAAAGTTGGTTTAGTTGGTGCATTCAAAAGAGGCAACGGTTCTGCTACTTTCGATCTGGTGGTATAGAGTAGTACTCGTAGAGATATTCAGCTACAGACTTGAAAAGATTGCTGGTTGTTGAGTCTGCCCATTCACTGGAACGTGGATGGTCTAGCTTTGCCATAATGACAAATTTCGGATCGTTAACTGGGCCAAAGCCACCCACTGTTGCGATGGTTGTACCGGCTCCACTTAAAGGCTTACCATTTTTATAGGTTTGAGAAGTACCAGTTTTGGCAGCGATGAAGTAACGGTCCATACGATTGTTGCTGGATACTCCATCTTCTACCGCGCCAATCATCATTTGAGTCATAGTTTTGGCCGTGTCTTCGCTGACTATTTGACCAAGGATGGTTGGTTCTGTTTTGCTCCAAACGCCAGGGGATTTTTCCTGGCTGTCGACGATGTATGGTTGCATCATCACACCCTTGTTGGCGATTACAGAAAGGGCGGAAACCATTTGAATCGGTGTAGCGGTGATACCCTGACCGAATGCATGGGTAACGAGTTCCGAGTCTGCCCATTGGCTAAAGTGGGCAATTTGTCCTGGATGTTCATTGTCGAATTCAATTTCAGTACGTTCACCAAATCCATAGCGTTTCATGTAATTGTAGAAAAGGTTGCGGCCAATCTTTTGGGCAACATAGCCCATACCTGTGTTACAGGAATTAGCTAAAACATGGGCCATGTTAACGCGGCCAGTGCATTTGGCTGAAACGTTTTTGATTTCGAATTCATCTACTTTAAGTACGCCAGGATCATTGATAGTGGTTGAAGGTGTTACGTCTCCATCATCAATACCAATAGACATAGCGATTACTTTGAAAACTGAACCTGGTTCATAGGGCTGGCTCACTGCTTTGAGCTGATAAGCTTCTGGTCCGATGCGGTTTTTATACTTTTCATAAATAATCGTACCATCTGGTAATTCTCTTTTGAAAACCATTAGGCGATCTTGAGCTGCTACGTTGTGATAGAGCCAGAAAGTGTTTTCCATGTCTTTGATCAGAACCAAATCTGTGATTTCTTGTTCGGTTAATTTGATTTCTTCTTTTTCATAAACAGTACCGTAATTATTTGGATCGAAGCTTGGATAATGGGCCATGGCTAGGATGCGACCAGTCTTTGGATCCATCACTATTACTTGTCCGGAGTCGGCACGATAGTCTTCCACAGCTTTTTTGAGTCTGGATTCTACGGCCAGTTGAATCGAACGATCCAAAGTTAGGACGATGTTTTTGCCATCCTCGGCTGGTTGCAGGAGTGAGTCTCCTACAGTAATCATACGGCCGACCGAGTCTTTTTGACTTTCAAAAATGCCTTTTTTACCTTTGAGTTCGCTGTTGAATTTGGCTTCGATGCCATAGCTACCTTCACCATCAGGGCTGACAAAGCCGAGCACATTGGCGGCTAAATTTCCTTCAGGATAAAAACGATAATATTCTTCCTTTAAGCCAAGACCACTGAAGTTGTCACCTTCATCTTCAGTAATAATCTGTTTTATCTTGGCAGAAATTTCAGGAGCAAGTTTACGTTTTAAAATCACATATCGATTGCGGCCGCGGAGAGTAGTCTCTAATTGGAGTGGGGGAGTTTGAAGGATGGTGCCGAGAGCTTGGGCTGCTCCTTTTAAGTCAGTGATTTGAGGTGGATAGGCTTTTAACTGGTTGGTTTCAGTAATTTCAATGCCAGTTAGACCTGCTTGTTTGATTGCCTCAGCTTGTTTAGGATCGACTTCGTTGCTGAGAATAATCATAGGACGAATGTCAGAACTGATTTTGTCCAAAATGTCCTGATAGAAATTTTTGTAAAGTTCGTCATCAGTGTAAGGTTTGATTTTGTCCAGATCTTCGGCAGTTTTAGCACGGAAAATAGCGTTTTTAACCCTGTCTTGGTCGATAGTTTTGGCCTCTTCCAAGTCGAAAATTAATGGGACAATGCGATCAGCTACTAGTTTTTTATTTTTGAGTAAAGTTGGGTCGGCGTAGAGTAGATCAAGGGTTGAGTTGGTGGCCACGCGAACATTTTCTCCAGAAGCGTAGTCTTTGATATAGATCTCTCCACGATGGGCAGGTAGTTCACTATATCCATAGTGTTCGCTGGCAGCCATTTGCGCGTAGTGATCATGAGCCAGAACCTGCAGTTGGAACAGCCTGATGATAATGATACTTGTAAAAAAAACTACCACACCAAAAAATGCTTTGTTACGGTCGAACTCCCAATGGCTTAGGAGTCCAGCTAATGGCGATTTTTTGGGACTACGATAGTGCATTTGGTAATCTGCGAGTTTTGAGCTATTATTTTAGCGCTTTTTAAGTACTAAAGGAAGATAAAAATATGGTCAAGAAGACAAAATTGAAAAATGGTTTGAGATTGGTCACCAAAGTGTTGCCTAACACCAATTCAGTGACTGTTTTGATACTGGTTGGTGCTGGTTCACGTTATGAAGTGAAGGAAATTAATGGTATATCTCACTTTCTAGAACATATGTTCTTTAAGGGGGCTAAAAAGTATAAAAACACCAAAGAAGTTTCTGAAGCAATTGATTCAGTTGGTGGCGATTTCAATGCTTTTACTGGCAAAGAATATGCTGGCTATTATGTTAAAGTTGCTTCGGAGCAATTGCCAGTAGCAGTAGATGTTTTGGCTGATATGTTGATTGATTCAAAATTTGATCCTGAAGAAATCGATAAAGAAAGGGGAGTTATTTTGGAAGAATTTAATATGTATCAGGATACACCGATGTATCAGACAGGCTGGGACTTTGAAAAACTAATTTTTGGTGATCAGCCATTGGGTTGGGATCAAATTGGTACAAAAGAATTGATTGGTTCAGTTACTCAGGCCCAATTTCTGAAATATCTGGAAGAGTTATATACACCTGACAATACTGTAATTGCAGTCGCTGGTAACTTTGATGAAAAAAAATTAACTGCTGAAATTGAGAGACTATTTGTTTTCCCAGAGAATCGCCAAAAGAAAGCATATCATTTTAGTGATTTTACTGACTATCATAGTGGCCGCAAAGTCTGGTTGCACAATAAAAAAACCGAGCAGGCTCATTTGGTTTTGGGCTTTCCAGGCTATGCGGATGAGTCTAAACTTTATATGGCTTCCAGACTTCTAGCTATTATTATGGGCGGAAATATGAGTTCGAGAATGTTCCTTAACGTACGTGAGGCCCAGGGGCTGGCATACTATATCAATACAACTACTGACGAATATAAAGATGCTGGTACTATTTCTACCAATGCTGGAGTTTCGGTAGATAGAATTGATTTGGCTATTGCTTCGATTTTGGAACAATACAAAGTTGCTGCTCAAGATGGTGTCTATGCTCAGGAATTAGAAAAAGCTAAAGCCTACTTGAAGGGTAAAATTGTTTTGCGCTTGGAAGATTCAGAGGAATATTCTCATCTGATCGGTAAGTATGAATTGCTTCAGGGTAAATTGATGGGACTGGAAGATATGGTGGCAAAGATTGATGCCGTGACACTCGATCAGGTTAATCAAGTGGCCAAGGAACTATTTATATCGGACAAATTGCGTCTGGCGGTAATTGGTCCCTATGAAAGTGAAAAGCATTTTGAAGATTTATTAAAATTTTAACAAAAAATATGAAAAAAACTTTAGCATCAATAGTGATTTTAACAGGTCTGTTTGCAGGGGTAGCAAGTGCTATGCCATTGGATGGTAGTACTGGCCCATTTACTGATGTGGGGAAAGATGGTGAATATTATGATGCTCTAGTTTATCTCAAAGATAAGGGCGTGATTTCGGGCTATCCTGATGGGAGCTTCAAACCTTTCCAGACTATCAATCGTGCAGAGTTTACCAAAATTGTGATGGGTGCGAACGGATATGATCCAGCCAAAGATCCATCTGGTTTTGATATTTATTCTGCGGGGGATTTGGATTTCAAAGATGTTCAGGACAAAGCTTGGTATGTGCCATATTTACGTGAAGCCAAGAAAAAAGATGTGATTGGCGGATATCCTGATGGAACTTTTAAGCCAGCTCAGGAAATTAATTTTGCTGAAGCTTCCAAAATTATTGTTGTTTCAATGGGTGGCGAATTTGCTGGTGCTGGTTATGCCCCTGAAGATTGGTTCCACAAATATGTAAATGTTTTGGAGGAAAGAAATGCTATCCCGACGACCATTAATACCTTTGACCAGACTATTAGTAGAGGAGAAATGGCTGAAATTATTTACCGCTTAGATTCCAATAATACGGGTAAACCTTCTCAAACCTATGAATTGCTGGCTGCTCCAAAAGGCTATTTTGAAGGAAGTTTAAGTTATCCAGCGGAAGGTATCCCCGCCGAATTAATGGTTTGTGCTGATAATATAGAGATGGCTGAAACATTCTGTACTTATAGCAGAATCAACAATTCTAAGTATATGTATGGGGTTGGCTATAAACTTCCAGTGAAGGCTGGTACTTATAATGTTTATGCTTGGTACAATGGAATTACGGGTATATACTCGAAGTACGTCACATGTGGTATGAGTGCTGCTTGCAGCGATCATACTAGTATTCCTGTGGACGTTAACTCAGGCCAGACTGTTAAGGATATTGATCCAGCAGACTGGTATCATTCCTAATATCTATGTTTGATCAAATCTTAAACTTAAGGAACTCTCTAAATAAATTTGTTTATAAACATATTTTGAAGAGAGTTTTTTTCTCGATGGATCCAGAAGTGATTCATGATCGTATGACTAAGGCGGGTAAAGTAATCGGAGCGACTTCACCTGGAAGACTTTTTCTCAGAATGTCTTTTGGGGGATATAAACCAGAGTTAAGACAAAGGTTGGCTGGTTTGGAATTCGTTGCTCCGATTGGGCTGGCAGCTGGTTTTGATAAAAATGCGGAGCTTACTAATGTGCTGCCCAATATTGGTTTTGGCTTTGCCGAACTGGGTTCTGTGACTGGAGAGCCTTGTGCTGGTAATCCCAAGCCACGTTTATGGAGGCTGAAAAAGTCCCAGGCCTTGGTGGTATATTATGGTCTGAAAAATGATGGAGCGGAAGAAATTGCCAAGCGTTTGTCAGTCCAATTGCCGAAGGTACGGCAAACGGCTCGCGGCAAAGATTTTGTCTTTGGTTTGAGTGTGGCAAAAACTAACTGTGAAGCAACCTGTGATCGTGCAGTAGGAGTCGCTGATTATGCCAAAGCCTATCGTTTCCTCAGAAATTATGCAGATTACATCACTGTGAATATCAGTTGCCCGAATGCTTTTGGTGGCCAACCATTTACAGATAAAGAAAGCCTGGAGCTGCTTTTGAATGAGCTCGATAAATTTTATGTTCCGGGAAAACCCGTTTTTATAAAATTATCTCCCGACTTGTCTGACATGCAAATCGATGAACTTTTGAATGTCGCGGATCGTCATAAAGTAGATGGTTTCATCTGTACAAATCTTACAAAAAAACGTGATAATCCGAAGATAGCTGAAGGTGATACAGTGCCAGAAGTTGGTGGTATTAGTGGGAAAGTTGTGGAAGGAATGTCTGACGATTTGATCGCCAAAGTTTACAAACGCTATCGAGGCAGCAAGATAATCGTCGGAGTTGGGGGAGTTTTCTCCGCTGAGGATGCTTATGCTAAAATTCGTCTAGGCGCTAACCTGATTCAGTTAATCACAGGTATGGTTTTTGAAGGGCCTTCTTTAATTAGTGAAATAAATTTAGGTCTGGCTCGTTTATTAAAGCGTGACGGATATAAAAATATCGCCGAGGCAGTCGGGGTGGATGTGGGTGTGTGACAATTGGATGATATTGTGTAGAATTTTTTGTTAGCCTTTATTTTTAGGTGTATTTGTCTGAGTAAATACTTTTAACAAAATTTCTATGAAGATCTTTAAGTCTATAGTAGCTGGTGCGTTGGCTGCGGCAATTTTTGTTGGTGTAGGTAGCGCAATTGAACTAACTAAAAATCATTTAGTGGCAAGTCCAGAAAATACTTCTAATAATTTGATTTTGCCAAATGTGGCTTTTGCACAAACTGCCTCGGGTGTGGCTGCTCCAGCTTGCTATGACAACTATCAATCGTGGAATTCATCTACTACTATCAAGACAGATTCAGATTGGTCGACTATTTTTATGCCTCCGTATGTAAATACTGGTTCTAGCAATAAATATTATAATAATTTTGAAAGAGATATTAATGGTGATGGTTTGCCAGATTACATCTTTACTTACCATTATTACCAGTCGACTGGTAGTTGGAATCAGATGGCGGACTGTGTTTATCTGAGTAATGGTCATGGTTGGGATTTAGCTTACAGATGTGTAAATACTAGGGTAAGTAGTACAGTTACTTACTACGGTAATTGTGCGGCGTAGTTTGATTTGGTATTCAAGTTTGTAAACTATAATCATACTACTTATGTCCAGAAAAAAACTTGGATTGCTGCTTGCTTTAAACATATCAATCTTCCTATTTGGTGCTGCATCAATTGTTAATGCTGAAGAAAAACCTTTGGACGAAGGCTTTGAAGGAGAGCCAGAGGTTTATACATACAGTCTTGAAGATGATGGAGGCCATCCTACTTTTGTCGATCATAATGATGTTCTATTTAAAATTGACGATAAGGAAGTAAAATGGACTGACTTGGACATGAGTTCTGGGCAGCCTGCTTTGATGTCTTCAATGTCAGTAAATAATGATCCAAAGGTTTCTGGTTTAGTTAATAGCGATGTAACGGGCTTTTTAAAGAACCTACAGGGAAATTATAAGACGGATTTGTTTTCTGGAGCTGCGACTTTTTATTATCCACTGTGGGTGCCAGCAGGTAGAAATGAAGTTACAACACCTATAGTGAATTTGAACTACTCTAGTTTGAATACTGATTTAACGAGTCTGGTGGGTTATGGATGGAATTTAAATAGTAGTTCTATTTATAGAAATGTAACCAAGGGTGTGGACAAACTTTATACAAGAAATGACTACTCTGTGGATATTTTTGGTAGGGCAGAGGAATTAATCTCAACTGATTTAGCCAATGGCAAGTTTGCGGTCCAATATGAATCTGGCTTTAGTAATTTCGTTTATGCCAGCAATGCCTGGGTAATGACTGATAATAAAGGCAATAAGTACTATTTTGGTTCTACGGCTTCTAGTCGTCAGGATAATCCGGCTGATTCTAGTAAGGTTTATCGATGGATGCTGGATAAGATTGAGGATAGAAATGGTAACTTTGCTACTTTTACTTATACAAAGAATGATGGGCAGATTTATCCAGATAAAATCAGATATACTGCTTATGGTTCAGATGCGGGGATGTATGAAATTCGTTTTAATTTAGATAATCGTACATATTCTCTTACAAACTATAGAACTGGCTTCAAGGTTCAAACCAAGAAATATATTAAGAGTGTTGATGTTTATGCCTACACTACTGCGACGCCGGAACTTGTAAGGACATATGAATTTACTCAGGCGCAGGGGAATGGGGCACTTTTTCAGCTTAAAGAAATTAAAGTGAAAAATGGCTCTTATGAATTCCCGCCAATCAAGTTTACTTATTATGGTGCCAATGAAACTGGTTTACGCAGCAATTACTCATTGCTCAAGAAGATAGAGTTTCCAGCTGGTGGTACGCAGGAATTGCAGTATAAAAAATCAGCTGCCTACAGAACTTCTACTCAGGGCGTAGCGAATTTATTTATGCCTTTCCAAATAGATACGGTTTATAAATCCACTATCAAAGAAAACTCTTCAGCTAGTCCAGCGGTGTATGAGTATGCTTATCAGGGAGGACATTATTACTTCGACTATTTGGCTTATTATAAACGTGAATATGCTGGTTTTAATATTGTGACAGTTAAAGATCCAGCGGCGAATGTGAAGAAAACTTATTTCCATCAAAGTGAAATTTCCAAGGATAATTCAACCAGTGTAAATAAGGGTGAGTATGATGATCACATTTCTAAAAAAGGAAAAATTTTCCGTGAGGAAATCTATGATGGTTCAAATAATCTCTTTAAATTAGTTATCAATAAATGGGACAAATCGACTTTGAGTGATGATGATACTGAACGAAATCGTTATTTCCCATTCCTGAAGAGAACTACCGAGGTTGATTATGATGGTAATGCTTCTGCTAAAACTAAAGCCACCGAATACACTTATGATAGTTATGGCAATGTTACTCAGGCGGTCGATTATGGTGAAGTTACCCTGACTAACGATAAGGGAGACTTTACTGACACGGGCTCAGATAAAGTGATTACGGATTATGAATATGCTGCCAATACAACTTACAATATCGTTTCATACCCGAAGCATCAAACGGCAAAAGACGCTTCCAATAATGTTCTGAATGAAAAGAAATTCTACTATGATGCGCAGAGTTATGGCTCAATAGATAAGGGTAATCAAACCAAAGTTGAATCATTAGTTAGTGGTTCGACTTATATCAATGAACAGGCTACCTATAACTCTTATGGTCAGCCTTCAACAGTGACTAATGCCAGAGGTTATAGCACCGGTTACACTTATGATTCTTTCAATTTATTTCCGTATCAGATCACTAATGCTAAGAGTCAAGTTACGACTTATGCCTATGATTATCTCTATGGCCAACCTGAAACTATTACTGATCCAAATGGCTTGGTCGATGAATATGTCTATGATGGTTTGGGTCTGTTGAAAGAAAGAAAAGTTACCAACCCTCATACTTCCAGCCAGACTAAAATTGCTGATTGGACTTATGATTTTGCCAGCTACCCAAATAATGTTATTCAGAACGATTACACTGCTAACTCTTCAATCAGTCGTCTCAGTAAAACTTACTTTGATGGGTTGGGCAGAAAACTTCAACAGAGAACTGAGGCCGAAGGGACGGACTACACCATCAACAGTTTTGAATACGATTTGAATGGCAGATTGAAAAAAGAATATCTGCCTAAGTTTGCTTTAGGTACTGCTTATGGCAATGTTTCTGGTTCTGATCCAGCAACGACTTATACTTATGATGCAGAGGATAGGGCAGCAACGGTTGTAACCTCACTTGGAACTACATCTTATGCCTATGATAATTGGGAGAAAACAGTCACAGATGCCAATAGCAAGGTGAAGGGTTTTGTCTATGACGCTAGAGGTAATTTGATTCAGGTCAAAGAACATTTGGGGGCCAACACTTATACGACCAGTTATGAATACAATCTCAACAATAAACTGACCAAGATTACTGATGCTCTGGGCAATATTCGTAATATGACTTATGACCTGTTGGGTCGCAGACTTACTCTGGAAGACTTGCATACCTCTTCTGACAGTACCTTTGGCCAATGGAGCTTTAGCTATGATGATAATGGGAATGTCTCTTCTAAAACTGATCCTAAATCACAGGCGATAAATTACACTTATGATCAATTGGATAGATTGACTGAGATCAATTATGCCGGTTCTGCGGGAGTGGAAAGTACGCTTACTTATGATGCTGGAACAAATGGAATTGGGCATTTAACTTCAGTGGCCGATGTGGGTCTGAGTAAGGCTTTCACTTACGACGTACTTGGGCGTCTGACTCAGGATAAGAAGACAATTGCTTCGACTGATTATGTGACTAATTTTGACTACGATCTGCTGGGCAATATGCTGAGCGTAGAATATCCAGATGGTATGGATGTTACTTACGAATACGACAATGCAGCTCAGTTGGATAAGGTTTATAAAGACGCGGCTGGTTTGGTAACAGATATAGATTATGCGCCGAATGGGCTTATATCTAACCTGGTTTATGCCAATGGAGTTTCTACAGTAAATACTTATGACTCTAGCAAGTTATGGAGACTCACCCATAAAGTTACCAACAATGGTACAAATGATCTTCAGGACATCAATTATACTTATGACCCGGTTGGAAATCTGACTCAGATTGATGATGATTCTGATCAGAATGCTTCAAAACTGGCCGATTACACTTATGATGATTTGTATCGCCTGACTCAAGCGGCGATTACAGCAACGCCAAATAGTACAAATTACACCCATACTTTCCAGTATGACATTATTGGAAATCTTACCAATAAATCTGACCTCGGTAACTATGCTTATCTGGGTGGGAGTAATGCTACAAGTTCAGGCACTGTAGCTAATCCTTATGCTGCAACTACCATTAATGGAGTTACATATAGCTATGATGCCAATGGCAATTTAACTAGTGATAGCACCTGGACACATAGCTGGAATTATCAGGATAGAATAAGTTCTTCTACTGATGGGACGACTACGGTGGATTATGCTTATGATGAAAACGGTTTACGCTTTAAGAAGTCCAATAGTGGCGCAGGCACTGAAAGCCTCTACATCAATGATTATGTAGATTACGAAGACACTGTGCCAAGCAATTACATCATGGCTGGTGCGATGAAAGTTGCAACCGTGAAGGCAGTGCCAAGTCCATTGCCAAGTGATCCTGGTGCAGAGCTGGCGACAGCCTTTGATGAAATTACTTATCATAGTGCCGATCATCTTACGGGTGCCAATGTTGATACCAATCAGAGTGGTGCTGCCGTTGAGGTTCTGGATTATTTCCCATTTGGCGAAGTGCGTTTGGATGACAACGCCCCGGCTTATAACAATAATTATAAGTATACTGGTAAAGAACTCGATGCCGAGACAGGTTTGAGCTATTACGAATCCAGATACTACAATGCCAAGACAGGGAAGTTTGTGAGTTTGGATTCTTGGGAAGGGGATTTGAATGATCCACAGAGCTTGAACAAATACAGCTATGTGAAGAATAATCCGCTGAAGTATGTGGATGTGACGGGATGTATTCCTGATCCTACAGATGCTTTAGTTTTGGGTGCAGGCCCGCTTGCTCCAGTTGCTCTTGGCGCGAAAGAGGCTGGTGAATACGCTGTAGGTGCGGTTCTTATGACTTTAGTAACAAGCTCTAT
>CAUJDC010000059.1 GCA_963169815.1 Patescibacteria group bacterium
GAATCTCTAATTACAGAGAGCTCACCACGGCTTTCAACCACCCTTTTTTCCAAAATTCCATATAAATCATTGGCTGACATCTGCGACAATTCCAGTAGGTTATATTTTTCTGGACTAACGATCTTTGGATAGATTTTGCTATCTATACTGTTTTGAACTCTTTGACTCACTAATTCAGCGGCATGTTTAAGCCCTCCAGAGCTTTTTTACTCATATAACATTTTAATAATAAGACCAGAGCATAGTCTAAAACCATCAAAATAACAATTGCATCTATAATTAAGGCTCATTGTGTTCTCAATAAGTATAAATAAAATTACAAATGAATAAATAAATGTTGAAGCGGTTTTTAGCGCTCGAATTAAGCAAGTTTTTATGATATAATAAACAGAAATTCAAAAAAATGCCTCTACCACAACATAGCCTAAACAATCAGCAAATTTTAGAAAAGTCAGCCATCAAAATGATGCAGGAAATTGAAAAACAACAAGTCTTAGAAAACGCTAAACAAACTCCTAAAGATGTCAGTAGAGAAATTCCAAAAAATTGAAGCTAAGCCCGTTTTATCAGTAGTAGGTGGTAAAAAACGAAGAAAGCAAGTTTTCGAAACCATTAATTCTAAACGTGGTCAAACTTTATAAAGAAAAATCCGCTGCCCTGATTGTTCCAAAGCAAAAGCCAGTCGCTCGACCCGATGGCTCAGTTCATCTCGAAACTGGCAAAGAAAAACCAGTTATTACGCCAAAGGCTATGCTAGAAGGGAGAATCACCAATATCTACAATCAGGATGCTACTGTTTATATGGTCAACAATCTGGCTCGTTATTTCGGTAAAACTGAAAAAGAAGTTCGCACACATATTATTCGTATCGATCCACTCACCAATAAACCAATTACCTTCCTTGGTAAGCCAATTCGTGGTGGTCTGAACAAAGAAGTACTGCCCTTCCTCAAATTGGCTGAAGCCAATATTCTCAGGACTGGTTTACGATACACTCCACAGGCACCAGAAATTGGCGGATACAAATATCGCGGCATGATGATTGGTGGTAAAGAAAGCAGCACACCAAGTTTTCACAAATTTGGTTTAGCTTTCGACTTTGATGCAGGGAACAATGGGCCAAAAGATGGCCGCGGCAATATCCCTGATCAAATGGTTATGGTCATGGTTAGAGCAGGCTTCGCCTGGGGCGAAGTAGGTCATAAAGATTTCGCTTATCTTGGCAATGACGCCATGCATTTTCAATTACGCTTCCCAGCAGGCTCCTCTCAGGGACAACGCATTATTAATGGCAGCCCAGTCGGCAAGGCCTATTTAGATGCCATCCGCAAAGGTGGAGTGGCTTAAGTTTCTTGGGCTTTCTCACCCTTTCAGCATAAAAAAAGTCCTCCATTCGGAGGACTTTATCGAATCAAAAATCTTTTTAGTCTAAGCCTAAATCTTCATCAATATCCAAAGTCTTTTTACTTTTCTTCGTTTTGGCTGGTCTTGCGGGAGCTATATCGGCAGCGATTTCAGGCATCTCGTTTTGCATTTCTTTTGACACAGAAATTACAGGAGTAATTAATTGTAAAATTCTGTCTAACTTAGAATTAAGTAGATCGAATTGTTCAGAAGTCATACCACCACCTTTGCCCTTATTTTGGTCAAAGCACTCGCTACAGCGAACAGGTTTGTCACCGGATGGTCTAAATGGCACTTCACAGTCGTCACCACAATCATCACAAACCGCCTCATACATTTTTGGTTTGTCGAAGTCTCTGTCTCTGTCGCGACCAAACTTATTACCGAAATCTCTTCTTGGTCTATCGTCTCCGTGGAAACAGTTGTTACACAAAACTGGTTTGCCACCAGCAGATGGTCTGAATGGCACTTGGCAATCGTCACCACATTCTGCACAAGTTGCTCTGAACATTTCTTTTCTTTCGCCTCTATCAAAGCCTCCGCGACCTCCTCCAAAGCCACCTCTACCTCCACCACCGAAGCTTTTTTTACTTCCGAACTTCTTTCTGTCGCCTCCTCTATCCTTAAAACCTGGCATAAATTAATTTGCTTATATTGCTAAAATAGTTTGCAGTATACTAGGTCAAATGAAGTTTAGCAATGAGATATTGCCATTTTCCGGCTAAAAAGCTAAATTCTGGCTATTATGTCGACTTTATTACAGATCAATAACTTGGAAATGGCCTATGGCACTCAAATCATCCTACATGAAGCAAATTTGAGTGTGTCAGAAAAGCAGAAAATCGCAGTAGTTGGCCGTAATGGAGCAGGCAAATCTACTCTTTTTCGCCTGATAATTGGTCAAGAAGAGCCAACTGAAGGAGAAATTCTCGTGCACAAAAACACTCGCATCGGTTATCTTACTCAGCATAGTCCTTTCCGCATAAAAGAAACCGTTATGGAATTCCTGCAACGAGATTCAGGTCGCGAAAATTGGTTCTGTGCCAAAATTGCTGGCCAATTCCAAATCAAAACGGATTTATTTAATGTACCTGTAACCTCTCTGGCTGGTGGTTATCAAATGCGTGTGAAATTAATTGGCATGTTGGCTAAAGAACCCAATCTGCTACTCCTGGATGAGCCTACTAACTATCTCGATCTATCCACGCAACTATTGTTGGAACATTTCCTCAAAAGGTACAATGGCGCCTTCATGCTGATTTCTCATGATCGTGAATTTATCAGAAAAACTTGCCAGCAAACTCTGGAAATTGAAAATGGGAAAATTTATCTTTTCCCACAGTCGCTGGAAGAATATTTCCAGTTTAAAAAACAAAGACAGGAAACCATCGAACGCACTAATCAAAAAACCCTTCAGGAAAAAGCCCGCTTACAAACTTTCATTGATCGTTTCGGTGCTAAAGCCAGCAAAGCTTCCCAGGCCAAATCCAAAATGCGCCAAATCGAGCGTTTAGAAATTATCGAAACAGACTCACCACTAAGCACAACCAAAATTCGCATTCCAAAGCTGGAAGATAAAAAAGGAGTAGTGTTGAAAATTGCCGAACTTGCCATCGGTTATCCTGAAAAAACTGTCGCCACCAAAATCAATTTCCAAATCGATCGTGGTGAAAGAATCGCTGTAGTAGGGGACAATGGACAGGGTAAAACTACTTTCCTCAAAACTATTTCTGGTGAATTAGAAAAAGTTAATGGTAAATTTTCTTGGGGCCACAATATTCAAGTTGGTTATTATGCTCAGCACACACCAAGCACTTTGCAGCTTACAACCAGGGTGGGAGATTATCTCATTCAAACCGCCCCAAAAGGTACCAGTCACCAGGACATTTTTGAAATGGCTGGAAACTTTTTATTCAAAGACGATGCACTAAAAAAAGAAATTTCAGTTCTCAGTGGTGGCGAAAAAGCCCGTCTCTGTCTGGCCAGTATTCTTCTTCAAAAAAATCATGTATTACTCCTGGATGAGCCAACCAATCATCTCGATTTCGAAACAGTAGAGGCCCTTGCTGAAGCCCTAAGTGAGACCAATACTACAGTTATTTTTGTTAGCCACAATCGAACTTTCGTTGAAAATTTAGCCACTGGAATTGTGGAAGTAAAGAGTGGCCGTGCCTCCCGTTATCATCATAATTATTCCGATTATGTTTATCATTTGAGAAGAACGATGGAGGACGAGTTAGGTATAACTGAGAAATCATCATCACCAAAATCTACTGAAGCTGATTCAAAAAATCAGGCCGAAGAAAAACGCCAACAACGCAAAAAAATTAGCAATCAATTACGCAAAATCGAATCCACTATCAAAGGTCTTGAAACTGAAAAACATCAAATCAACGCCTGGTTTGAAGCCAATCCAACCAATTTCGACGATCAAAAGAGCAGCAGACTCGGCAAGATCCAAGACGATCTAACTCAAGCAGAAAATGAGTGGCTAGAGTTACAGCAGCGACTTGAGGAACTGTTTTAAACAGATCTAAAAAGTGATATCAAGATATGAAGGAGTTGCATGGTAGATTTCTAAATGTTGTAAGACAATTGGTAGGTAACTCTTCTTCAACATTTGACAACTCTAAATCCTTAATTTGTTTTTCTGACAATTGATTTTCAAAGGAAAAATATATCAACCTCTTTAAACGCAAATTTAGAGTTTAAACACTGCCACTTAAGATCTGGATTGGCATCAATCAGAATTTTTTTTCACTACATTCAATTAATAAGCCAAAGCGAAATCTCTTAGTACCTGGATCCATGTCACTTGCCTGATTAGATCCATAAACTGGAGTGTCTAGTGTGTCTCCTGAGCCAATTAAGGTTATTATCATAGTGTTTATAAAATAAAATTAATCTGATTTATCCAATATTGCAAAGATATCGATTCTAT